>JAEWHZ010000030.1 GCA_023387585.1 Pseudomonadota bacterium | reverse complement strand
TCAGAACGTCTCGAGAATGAGATTGGTGTTGCAGGTCGACGGCCCGTAGGTTCCGACCCAGATGTCGTAACGGCCGGCGGAGGGGCGGTTGAGGCGGATGCGGGCATTGTAGCCGCCGCCATCGTCGTCGTCGAAATAGTAGTTGCCGGCGCCGGTATTCACCAGAAGCACCGTGTCGCAGTTGCCGGTGGTGCGGAATTCCAGCGCGTAATTGGCATTCCGGTCGTAATACAGCGAAAAGTCAGGGTTGCGGATGACATAGCCACGCGCCGAGCGCGGCACGTTGCGGCAGCGCGTCAGATCGATGTCGCCGCCGGCGACGATGCGGTAGGAAACCGGGCTCCACAGCTGCGTCGCCGAATGGCGCATGGTCTGGTGACCTTGCGAGATCGCCGGACAGGCCGATGCGATGGCGGTTGTCGCGGCCAGCGCCAACAGGGCAGCACAGGCCGCCAGAATATGCTTGATCATTTGAAGTCCCCCTCAGCCGAGTTTCGGCCAGACGCGCGGTCAATGCGCCCCCGTATTTGGAACTTCAGGGCAAAGCAAACATGGCGCAAGAATTTTCTTGGATCACGATGACCTAATACATCGCCAAGCATCCAGGACGTCCCGCAGCGACGATGCTGCGGAACGCCGGGACTTTATTCGGCCGCGGAATCGAGTCCGGCATCGATGAAGCCGCCCGACTGGCGGTGCCAGAGCTGGCTGTAGATGCCGCCGCTGTCGACCAGCTGGGCATGGGTGCCCTCTTCCACCACCCGGCCGCGATCGAGCACCACCAGCCGGTCCATCATGGCGATGGTCGACAGGCGGTGGGCGATGGCGATCACCGTCTTGCCATCCATCAGCCGCTGCAACTGCTCCTGGATCGCCGCCTCGACTTCGGAATCGAGCGCCGACGTCGCCTCGTCGAGCACCAGGATCGGCGCGTTCTTGAGCAGCACGCGGGCGATGGCGATGCGCTGGCGCTGCCCGCCGGACAGCTTCACCCCGCGCTCGCCGACATGAGCGTCGTAGCCCAGCCTTCCCTGCGGGTCGGTCAGCGTCTCGACGAACACCGAGGCCTCGGCCTGCTCGGCGGCGGCGCGCATCATCTGCTCGCTCGCATCGGGGCGGCCATAAAGGATGTTCTCGCGCACCGAGCGGTGCAGCAGCGAGGTATCCTGGGTGACGACGCCGACATTGGCGCGCAGGCTGTCCTGCGTCACCTCGGCGATGTCGTGGCCATCGATCAGGATACGCCCATCCGCCCGGTCGTAGAAGCGCAGCAACAGGTTGACGATGGTCGACTTGCCCGCGCCCGAACGGCCGACAAGACCGATCTTCTCGCCGGGGCGGATATGCAGGTCGAGCCCGTCGATCACCCCCGATGCCTTGCCGTAGTGGAACGCGACGTTCTCGAACTTGATGTCGCCCGAGACCGGCGGGATCGGCTTGGCCCCCGGCTTGTCGGCCACCACGCGCGGCAGCGACAGCGAGGAGATGCCGTCGCGCACCGTGCCGATATTCTCGAACAGCGAGGACATCTCCCACATCACCCACTGGCTCATGCCCTGGAAGCGCATGACGAGGCCGAGCGAGACGGCGAGCGAGCCCGGCGTCATCTGCCCGCCCATCCACGACCAGATGCCCACGGCGCCGACCGTGAACAGCAGCAGCGAATTGGACCACAGCACCAGCGTGTTGAGCACGGTGAACAGGCGCATCTGGCGGTAAACCGTGTCGAGGAACTGGTCCATCGCCTCGCGGGCATAGGTTTCCTCGCGGTTGGAATGGCTGAACAGCTTCACCGTGGCGATATTGGTGTAGCTATCGACGATGCGGCCGGTCATCATCGAGCGCGCATCGGCCTGCGCCTGCGAGATCCTGCCCATGCGCGGGATGAAATAGACCATCATCGCCACATAGGCGGCGAGCCAGACGAGGAAGGGGATGGCCAGCCGCCAGTCGGCCGCTGCGGCGAGGATCACCGCGCCGGTGAAATAGACGACGACATAGACCAGCATGTCGAGCAGCTTCATCACCACCTCGCGCACGGCGAGCGAGGTCTGCATCAGCTTGGCGCCGATGCGGCCGGCGAATTCGTCCTGGAAATAGCTCATCGACTGGCGGATGAGGTAGCGATGCGCCATCCAGCGGATGCGCTGCGGGAAATTGCCCAGCAGCGTCTGGTGCATGGTCAGGGTCGAGACCAGCGCGATGCCCGGCACGACGAAGACGATCATCGCTCCCATCAGCGCCAGCTTCCAGCCATCGGTCTCGAGGAAGGTCGCGCGGTCGGCATCGGCGAGCCAGTTCACGACATCGCCGATGAAGCCGAAGATGATGATCTCGCCTATGGCCACCGCGGCTGCGGCCGCCGCCATCAGCCCCAGCCAGCGCTTGGCGCCGTGGCTATAGTGCAGGCAGAAGGCCAGCAGGCTTTTCGGCGGCTGCTGGGGATCGCCCAGCGGATAGGGATCGAGACGCGTTTCGAACCAGCGCATCATCGCGGTGAACATCACAAATACTCGTCGCTCTGCGTCACCGGCGACCCGTTCCGGGGCCTGCCGCCCGGTGGCGGTCAGCCCGAAACGCGCCGGACGCGGGGTTGGAAACTCTCGCGAAGCCATGCCGGCCCGCGCGGCCGGCGACACCGCAAACGGCGCCGCCGGGATCTAGACGGTCGGGCCGGAGCCGAATCGACAGCAAGGCCCGCGTCCCGATGCGGACACAATTGAACCGAACATGGATATGGCTGGCACTGCGCCGATAGACTACACCACTCAATGCCGGCTTGTCATCGCCGCGCACCCCGTCTCCTGACCGTGATTGTCAATGAGCCCAACATGCCGAGCGCCGCAGACCCGATCATCTACCTGAAGGACTATGCGCCCACGCCCTACCGCATCCATGCGGTGGAGATGGAGGTCGACATCGCCCCGGGCGGCGCCCTGGTGCGCACGCAGTTGCATATCGAACCGCGCGAGGGCATGCCCGCCGGCACGCCGCTGGTGCTGGATGGCGACGGGCTCAAGCTCAGGGAAATCGCCATAGACGGCGCGCCGCTGGTGCTGTCGGCCTATCTCGCCGACGAGAAGAGCCTGACGGTCATCGAGCCGCCCTTCCGCCGCTTCGTGCTCGAAACGCTGGTGGCGATCACCCCCGAGACCAACACCAAACTGATGGGCCTTTACCGCTCCAGCGGGGTGTGGTGCACGCAATGCGAGCCGGAAGGGTTCCGGCGCATCACCTATTATTACGACCGCCCCGACATCCTCGCGCCGTTCAAGGTGACCATCACCGCCCCCCGGCAAGAGGCGCCGGTGCTGCTGGCGAACGGCAATCTCGTCAATCAAGGCGAGCTGGCAGACGGGCGCCATTTCGCCGTGTGGCACGATCCCTTCCCCAAGCCTGCCTATCTGTTCGCGCTGGCGGCCGGCGATCTGGGGCACATCAGCGACAGCTTCACCACCATGTCCGGACGCAAGGTCGATCTCGCCATCTATTGCGCCCACGGCAAGGAGAGCCAGTGCCTGTGGGCCATGGACAGCCTCAAGCGTTCCATGGCGTGGGACGAAAAACGCTTCGGGCGCGAATACGATCTCGACCTGTTCAACATCGTCGCCGTGTCCGACTTCAATTTCGGGGCCATGGAGAACAAGGGCCTCAACATCTTCAACGACAAGCTGGTCTTCGCCGAGCCCGAGACCGCCACCGATGCCGACTACGAGAGCATCGAGCGGGTGATCGCGCACGAATATTTCCACAACTGGACCGGCAACCGCATCACCTGCCGCGACTGGTTCCAGCTCTGCCTCAAGGAAGGGCTGACGGTCTATCGCGATCAGGAATTCACCTCGGACGAGCGCAGCCGCGCGGTGAAGCGCATCGCCGATGTGGCAACGCTGCGTGCCGCCCAGTTCCCCGAGGATGGCGGCCCTCTCGCCCATCCGCCGCGGCCGGACAGCTATCGCGAGATCAACAACTTCTATACGCCCACGGTCTACGAAAAAGGCGCCGAGGTGGTGCGCGTCATCGCCACGCTGCTGGGCGAAGACGCTTTCCGCAAGGGCATGGACCTCTATTTCGAGCGCCATGACGGCGAGGCGACGACCATCGAGGCGTTCATCGCCTGCTTCGAGGAGGCCAACGGGGTCGAGCTCGGCGAAGGCGTGCTCAACTGGTACACTCAGGCCGGCACGCCGCGCGTCGCGGTCAGCGAAAGCTGGGACGAGGCGAGCGGCACCTATGCGCTCGACTTCGCCCAGTCCGTGCCGCCGACGCCGGGACAGCCGGAGAAATCGCCGGTCACCATCCCCATCCGCTTTGCTCTCATCGGCCCCAACGGCCATGCGATGAGCTGGGATCGCGCCGAAGGCGCGGAAATCCGCAATGGCGACACCATCATTCTCGCAACCGAACGCGCCAGCCTGCGCTTCACCGGCCTGCCCGCAAGGCCGGTGCCGTCGCTGTTCCGCGGCTTCTCGGCCCCGGTGATCGCCGATCTGCCGCTCGACCAGTCGCAGCGCCTGTTCCTCGCGCGGCATGACGACGACGCCTTCAACCGCTGGCAGGCGTTGCAGGATGTCGGGCTGACGCTGCTCCGCCAGGCGGTCGCCGGTGAGCCGGTGGCGGATTCGGCGCTCGACGCGCTGCGCCGGGGTTTTGCCGACACGTTCGGCAATGACGGGCTCGACGACGCCTTCAAGGCGCTGGCGCTTGCCCTGCCGGACGAACAGACCATCGCCCGCGCCATCGGCAAGGATGTCGATCCCCTCCGCATCCATGAGGCGCGCCGGGCGATGACGGGGCAGATTTTCCTGCCGCTCGCCGAGATGCTGCGCGCCGGATACGACGATCTTGCGGACGATACGCCCTATTCGCCCGATGCGCGCCAGACCGGGCGCCGGGCGCTGCGCAACCGGCTGCTCGGCCTGCTGGCGGCCGGCTCCGAGGGCGAGTCTCTGGCCCGCGAGCAATACGAATCCGCGCGCAACATGACCGACCGCATGGCGGCATTGCAGGTCGCGGCGTCGATCCCGACGGCGGATGCCGAGGCCATGCTGGCCGATTTCCGCATCCGCCATGCCGGCGATCCGCTGGTGTTCGACAAATGGCTTTCCGTCAGCGCCCGCATGCCCGATGACGGGGTGGTCGAGCGCATCCGCGCCATTCTCGCGGCGCCGGATTTCCCGAAGAACAATCCCAACCGCCTGCGCGCGCTGGTCGGCTCCTTCGCCATGGGCAATCCAATGCAGTTCACCCGTGCCGACGGGGCCGGCTTCCGGCTGGTCACCGAATTCGTCGCCGATGTCGACGCGCGCAACCCGCAGGTGGCGGCGCGCGTGCTGACCGGCTTCCGCATCTGGCCGATGCTGGAGGCCGAGCGCCGCCAAGAGGCGAGGGATGCGCTCGAAAGCCTGCGCGGGGCATCGCTGAGCCGCAACACGGCGGATATCCTCGATCGCATGCTGGCCGGCTGAGCCCGGCCGGCAGGGCGAATTGCAGACGTTAACAACTCCTTACCTGTAGAAGAATTTTTCTTCTCCGCTAAGTGATTCAATCGACTCGCGAATTCCGCCCGGCGCCGTGAGGGCTCGTTTCGGACTCTGGACAGCGCGGAAGCGCTGATTCATCTTGCCCTCACACGGGCAAATCGGGTGGGGGCTCACCCAGGTTTTCGAGGAGATCTTGATGCGGTCGTCTGCACCAACAGACGCCGGCGCCGGCCGATTCGGCGCGGGTTCCGGAACGGACCGACCCGCCGGTCCGCTGGCGCGGGCCAGCCGCAACCTCAAGGACCTCGTTTCCCGGATCGCGCCCACCAGTTGGGCGGTCGCCGCCACCAGTTTCGCCTGCGCCGCCACCTTCACCCTGTTCGACGTCGCCCGCTCGCTGGACGAGGCGCGGGCCGATCTGGTGCTGATGGGCCAGGTTATCGCCGAGCACGCGCCGGCCGCGCCCGAGACCATCGGCATCGTGCCGGCCTTCATGAACGCCACCTATGGCGGGCGGCCGGGCGGGGTCGTCTCCATCCAGCATCACGTGCCGCTCGGAGACGGCCAGATCGTCACCCTGAGCACGCCGCCTGATCAGGCTCTGGCCGGCGTGCCGATGCGCGCCGGGGGCGCCTTCGGGCTGGCCCTGCTGATCACCGGCGTCTCGCTGCGCCGGCGGCGCGAAACGACGCCGGAGCCGGCGGTCGACACCGATCTCG
>JAEWHZ010000384.1 GCA_023387585.1 Pseudomonadota bacterium | reverse complement strand
TGCGCGCAAGGATGCGGCGGGCGACCTCGGGCAGGCCGGTCATCTCGCTGGCCCCGCCGGTGAGCACGAACCGGCGCCCGCACACATCCATCATGCCGGTGGCCTGCATGCGGTCGCGGATGGCGGTGAGGATTTCCTCGATGCGCGGGCGCATGATGCGGGTGAGCACTGAGCGGGCCACCTGCCCCGGCGCCTCGTCATGCATGGCGCCGACCGGCTGGATCGGGATCATCTCGCGCTCGTCGGCCTGGCCGGGCAACACGGAGCCATAGAACGCCTTGAGGCGCTCGGCGTCGGCGATGCCGATGGAGAGCTGGCGCGCCAGGTCGAGCGTGAGGTGGTGCCCGCCTATAGCGATGGCGTCGGCATAGACCAGTTGCCCGTCATTGAAGACCGACACGGTGGTGGTGGCGCCGCCGAAGTCGATGCAGGCGACGCCCAGCCGCGCCTCGTCGTCGACCAGCGCCGACAGGCCGGAGGCGTAGGGCGTGGCGACCAGCGCCTCGATCTCGATATGGCACCGGTGCAGCACCAGCTCGAGATTGCGCATGGCCAGCGTTTCGGCGCTGATGACGGCGACATCGACGCCGAGCGTGTCGCCGACAAGGCCCTTGGGATCGGACACGCCCTTCTGGCCATCAAGCGAATAGCCGATGGGCATGGCGTGGATGATCGAGCGCTCCGGGCGCACCGAGCGGGAATTGACGGCGCGCAGCACCTTGACGATGTCGTCGCGCTCGACCCCCGTGCCGTCGAGGGCGACATTGGCCGAGAAGGTCTCGGAGGCGAGACGGCCGGCGGTGACGTTGACGATGACGGATTCGAGCGTCAGCCCGGCCGCCTGCTCGGCCATGCCGACCACGGCGCGGATGGCGTTCTCGGCCTTCTCGATATCGGTGACGACGCCGCTCTTGACCCCGGCCGAGGGACCGTAGCCGAAGCCGACGACCTCGGCGCGATGCGTGCGGCCCTTGAGCGCCTTGCCCCCGCTATGCGGCACGAGGCGGGCGATGATGCAGCAGATCTTGGTCGAGCCGATGTCGAGCACCGACACCAGCGTGGTGCGCCCTGGCTGCACAGGCTTGAGGCGCGCGGTCATGGCATCGGTCATCATGGCTGGGGGGCGTCTTCGCGGATGTTCGGGCGCAGGGCGACGAGCTGGGGAACGCGCAGGTCGATGACCGACACGTCGCGATCGAGAAGCTGGTAGTCGCGCTGATAGGTGACGAGGCGGCGCAGCGCCTGAGCAACCCCGGTCTCGGGAAGCTGCACGCGCAGGCCGGTGGAAAAGATCATGTCCCAGCGCCGGTCGGCGATGCGCGACAGGGCGACGAGGTCCTCCCGCAGCGTGGGATAATTGTCGAGCGCGCGGATCATGACCTGCGCATCGTCGGCGGCGCCGTCGCCGATGACCAGCGGCAGGTCGGAATAGGCACCGCGATCGGTGCCGATCTGCTCGCCCGCAGCATCGACGAGGAAGGTGACGCCGTCGACGCGCCAGCGCGCGACCGGCACATGCTCGGTGACGGAAACGACGAGATCGGACGGGTAGCTTTTGCGGATGGAGACGCTTGCGACGGCGGGCAGCGCCGCGACCCGGTCATGCGCGGCGGCGACGTCGAAGCCGAGGGTGGAGATTCCGGGCTCGAGCCCGAGCGCGATCAGGATGTCGGTCTCGGAGGCCAGCGACTGGCCGGAAATCTCGATGCGGCCGATGGCAAGGCCGGCATCGGCGATCTCGCCTTCGATCAGTTCGGCCATGGTGAGGGTGATGTTGACGATGGGCTCGCGCAACGCCAGCAGCGCGCCGAGGACGACGAGCACGGCGAGGATGATGCCGATGGGGACGAGCCGGGCGCCGTGCAGCACCCAGGCATGGCCGAGCCCGACCATGGCGCGCCGCCCGGGCCGGCGCAACGCCGGCAGGCGACGCGGGTCGACCAGCTCGGCATTGGCGAGGAAACTGGCCCGCCCTACCTGTTGCAACTCGCGTCCTCCACCATCCAGGCGACCAGCTCTTCGAAAGAGTGCCCGGCATGCGCCGCCTGCTCGGGCACCAGCGAGGTCTCGGTCATTCCCGGCTGGGTGTTGATCTCGAGGCAGACGAGCTCGCCGTCCTCGCCTGTCGCCGGGTTGAAGCGGAAGTCCGTCCGCGTGACCCCACGGCAGCCGAGAGCCGCGTGTGCGGCCAGGCTAAGCTTTTGCACGGTGTCGTAAATTTTTGGTTGCACGGGCGCCGGCACGATGTGGCGCGAGCCGCCCGCGGCGTATTTCGCTTCGTAATTGTAAAAGGCGAGGTCGGTGACGATCTCGGTGACGCCGAGCGCCACGTCGCCCATGACGGCGCAGGTCAATTCGCGCCCGGGGATGTAGCGCTCGACCATGACCATCTCGCCCGAATTCCAGTCCTCGCGCAGGATTTCCTGCGGCGGGTGCGACTGGTCGGGTTTGACGATGAACACCCCGAAGCTCGACCCGTCGGCGATCGGCTTGATGACATAGGGCGGCGCCATGACATGCGCCCTGCCCGCCTCGGCGCGCGAGACAATGAGGTGATCGGTGACCGGGATGCCGTTGGCCTTGAACACCACCTTGGCCTGGTGCTTGTCCATCGCCAGCGCCGAGGCGAGGACGCCGGAATGGGTATAAGGAATTTCCAGCAGTTCGAGCACGCCCTGGATCATGCCGCTCTCGCCGAACGGGCCGTGCAGCGCATTGAAGGCGATTTCGGGCCGGAGATCGGCCAGCACCCGGGCGACGTCGCGGCCGACATCGACCTCGGTGACGCGGTAGCCGGCCCGACGCAGGGCGGCGGCGCAGCCGGTGCCAGAGCTGAGCGAGACCTCACGCTCATTGGACCAGCCGCCCATGAGGACGGCGACGTGTTTGGTCATGAGCGGGGGCCTCTGGATTCATGGACGCCGACCCCCACCCGACCTCCCCCTGGTTGGGGGTGGGGTTGGGCCGGTGTCTGGAGCAGGATGGTGCCACGGGCAGGATGCAGCCCCTCCCCCTTCCAGGGGGAGGTCGGGTGGGGGTCGTGCCGGCAAAAAAGCATCACACGGCTCCGGTGAACACGTCGCCGTCGAGGAATTCGCGCACTTCGCGCCCGGGCACGAAATGGCCCATGCGGCGGATTTCCCAGCGCAGCTCGATGCCGGAATGGGCGCGCACGCGGTTGCGCACGGTCTCGCCGAGGGTTTCGAGGTCGAAGGCGGTGGCATCCTCGACGTTGAGCATGAAATTGGCGTGCAGCTCGCTCATCTGGGCGCCGCCGACGCGCAGGCCGCGGCAGCCGGCGGCGTCGATCAGCTTCCAGCTCGAATGGCCTTCCGGGTTCTTGAAGGTCGAGCCGCCGGTGCGCGCCTTGGTCGGCTGCGAGCTTTCGCGCTTCTCGGTGATCTCGCGCATGCGCGACAGGATGTCCTCGCGATCGCCGGCAAAGCCCTGATAGACGGCCGAGACGAACACGGCGCCGCGCGGACCGTTGGACTTGCGGTAGCGATAGGCCATGTCGGCATTGGTGAGGGTGACGATCTCGCCCTCGCGGGTGACGGCGCGCAACTCGACCATGCGGTCGCGCGTCTCGGTGCCGTAGCAGCCGGCATTCATGTAGAGCGCGCCGCCGATGCCGCCGGGAATGCCGCGATAAAAGGTCAGCCCGTCGATCCCCGCCTCTGCGGCGGCGGTGGCGACCTTGACGTCGGGCAGGCTGGTGCCGACGCGGATGCGGTGGCCGTCGAGAATTTCCACCTCGCCGAAAGCCCGGCCCCCGAGGCGGATGACGACGCCGTCGAGCCCGCCATCGCGCACCAGAAGGTTCGAGCCGAGCCCGATGACGGTGACGCGGATCTCGGCCGGCAGGTTCTTGAGGAAGAAGGCGAGGTCGGCCTCGTCGGCGGGGGCGAAATAGAGCTGCGCCGGGCCGCCGACGCGGAACCAGGTGAGTTCGCTCAGCAACTGGTTGGGGATCAGGCGGCCGCGGACCTCGTCGATCCACGGCTTGAAGGTCGGGATCAGGTCGTCAAAGCTCATTCGGGTTCGGCTCCCATCAGCGCGCCGAGTTCGTCCGGCAGCGCGGCGGCCCATTGGGTGATGTTGCCCGCCCCGAGGCAGACGACATAGTCGCCGGCTTCGACGCGGCTGGCGAGAAGCGGGGCCAGTGCCTCGGGTCGGTCGATGACGCGGGCATCGCGATGGCCGCGCGCCAGGATGCGGGCGACCAGCTCCTCATGGGTGATGCCGGGGATCGGGCTTTCGCCGGCGGGATAGATCGGGGCGACGATGACGGTATCGGCATCGTTGAAGCAGGTGGCGAAGTCGTCGAACAGGTCCTTGACGCGCGAATAGCGGTGCGGCTGCACCACGGCGATGACGTCGCGCGCCGCCGACTGGCGGGCGGCGGTCAGCGCCGCCGCGATCTCGACCGGATGGTGGCCATAATCGTCGATGATGGCGACGCCGCCCACGGTGCCGGTGCGGGTGAAGCGGCGCTTGACGCCGGTGAAACCCTTGAGGCCCTTGCGGATGGCCTCGGCGGGAATGCGCAACTGGTCGGCGACGGCGATGGCGGCGGTGGCGTTGAGCGCGTTGTGGACGCCCGGCATGGGCAGCTCGAGCCCGTCTATGCGCAATTGCGTGCGCCGGATGCGGTCGCGGATCTCGACGGAGAAATGCTGCACCCCGTCACGGTTCTCGAGATCGACGAGGCGGACATCGGCCTGCGGGTTGAGCCCATAGGTGATGACGCGCCGGTCGCGAATCTCGCCGACCAACGCCTGCACGGTCGGATGGTCGAGGCACATGACGGCGAAGCCGTAAAAGGGCACGTTCTCGACGAACTGGTGGAAGGCGCGCTTGACCCCGTCGAAATCGCCGTAATGGTCGAGATGCTCGGCGTCGATATTGGTGATGACGGCGACATCGGCGGGCAGCTTGACGAAGGTGCCGTCGCTCTCGTCGGCCTCGACCACCATCCATTCGCCGGCGCCGAGCCGGGCATTGGTGCCATAGGCGTTGATGATGCCGCCATTGATGACGGTGGGGTCGAGCTTGCCGGCGTCGAGCAGGGTGGCGACGAGGGTGGTGGTGGTGGTCTTGCCATGGGTGCCGCCGATGGCGATGGCGGTCTTGAAGCGCATGATCTCGGCCAGCATCTCGGCGCGGCGCACGATGGGCAGCGCCTTGGCGCGGGCGGCGACCAGCTCGGGATTGTCCTTCCTGATGGCGGAGGACACGACGATCACCTCGGCCTGGCCGAGATTTTCCGCCGCCTGGCCGATGGCGACGCGGATGCCCATGTCGCGAAGGCGCTGCACGTTGGGATTGGCGGCGGCATCGGAGCCCTGCACGATATAGCCCTGGTTGTGCAGGATTTCGGCGATGCCGCTCATGCCGATGCCGCCAATGCCGATGAAGTGCACCGGGCCGAGGTCATGCGGCATTTTCATCAGATCAGCTCCATGTTCTCAGGCCACCCGACCGGAGGCGAGGCGTTCGGCAAGGTCGGCCAGCTTGCCGACGGCGCGCGGCTGGCCCAGGGTCCGGGCGGCAGCGGCAGCCTCGGCGAGTCGGTCCGGCGCCGATAACAGCTCGGCGAGGCGCGTGCCAAGCGATTGCGGTGAAACCGTGGCCTGTTCGAGCATGAACCCGCCCCCTGCCCGCTCAACGAACAGCGCATTGTTCTTCTGGTCGGCATCGAGCGAGCCGGGCAGCGGGATCAGCAGGCTCGGACGGCCGATGGCGGTCAGCTCGGCTATGGTCGAGGCGCCGGCGCGGGAGATGACGAGATGGGCGTCGGCGATGCGAAGCGGCAGGTCGGAGAAGAACGGGGCGAGCTCGACGCTGACGCGGGCGGCGCGATAGGCTTCGGTGACGCGGTCGAGGTCCTCGGGGCGGCATTGCTGGACGAGCTGGATGCGGCTTCGCAGGGGTTCGGGCAGCGCCGCGATGGCGCCCGGCACCAGATCGGCGAAGGCGCGGGCGCCCTGCGAGCCTCCGAAGACGACGAGGCGGATGGACCCGGCGGAATCATCGAGCACCGGATAGGGCGTGTCGAGCACGGCGCGCACGGCATCGCGGATGGGGTTGCCGGTCAGCACGGTCTCGATGCCGATATCCTCGGCGCCGCGCACCTCGGGGAAGCTGGTGGCGAGGACGCGCGCGAAGCGGATCAGAGCGCGGTTGGCGCGGCCGAGCACGGCGTTCTGCTCGTGAAGGATGCCGGGGATTTTGCGCAGATGCGCGGCGACCATGGGCGGGAAGGTCGGATAGCCGCCGAAGCCGACCACGGCATCCGGCTTCAGGCGGCCGAGCAGGCCATGGGCCGTGGCTATGCCGCCAAGGATGGTGAAGCCGGCGCCGACGAAGCGCAGCGGATTGGACACCGACGGGGTCGCTGCCGGCACGATATGGATGGCGCGGGCGGGAAAATCCTGGCCGTAGGAGGCGACGCGGTGGTCGGTGACCAGGTCGATCTCGTGGCCGCGCCGGCGCAATTCCTGCGCCAGCGCCATGGCCGGGAACAGATGGCCCCCAGTGCCGCCGGCGAACAGGGCGAAATCGCTCATTCGGCCGGCGCCATCGCCGCGCGATAGGCCGGCAGGCCGGTCGCGAAGCGCTCCTCGGGCTTGGTGCGCGTCAGGGCGAGCATGAGCCCCATGCCGAAGGCGATGGCGACCATGGAGGTGCCGCCATAGGAGACGAAGGGCAGGGTCATGCCCTTGGGCGGCACGAGGTTGAGATTGACGGCGAGGTTGATGCCGGCCTGCATGGCGACCTGGATGGCCAGCGTCGAGGCAGCGAGGCGGGCGAACAGGCTGGACTGGCGCTGGGCGCCCATCAGCGCGCGCAGCACGATGAAGGCGAACAGCCCGACAAGGACGAGGCAGAACAGGATGCCGAACTCGCCGGCGGCGGCCGAGAACACGTAGTCGGCATGGGCGTCGGGGATCAGCTTCTTGGCGATGGATTCGCCCGGCCCCCGCCCGAACCAGCCGCCTTCGAGCAGCGACTGCAGGGCGCGGTCGATCTGATAGGTGCCGTGCCCGCCAGTGTCGGGATTGATGAAATTGTCGATGCGGCGCGCGAAGTGGGGGAAGAACATATAAGCGCCGAACAGCAGCGCGCCCCCCACGCCGGCAAGGCCGATGATGAGGAACCAGGAAATGCCGGACAGGAACAGCAGCGCCGCCCAGGTGGCGAAGACCAGAGCCGTCTGGCCGATATCGGGCTGCAAGAGCAGCGCGGCGACGATGCCGCCCATCAGTGCGGTGGCGATGATGCGGCCCGGAACGTTGCCGCGCACCATGCTTTCCGAGAACAGCCAGGCGGCGATGACGGCGAAGGCCGGCTTGATGAATTCCGAGGGCTGAAGCGACTGGCCGGCGATGGAGATCCAGCGCCGCGCGCCCTTGACCTCGGCCCCGAAGCGCAGCGTGGCCCAGAGCAGCACGAAGCTGACCACCAGCGTGACCAGCGCCGCGATGCGTGCCTGGCGCTGGGTAAATAGCGAGGTGATCAGCAGCACGCCGACGGTGGGGACGAGGAACAGGGCGTGGCGGATGACGAAATGCCACGGGCTGAGCCCGAGCCGCTCGGCCACCGGCGGCGAGGCCGGAAAGCTGAGCACCATGCCGGCGGCCAGCAGCAGCAGCAGCGCCGTCAGCAGCCCCCTGTCGATGCTCCACCACCACTCGGCGAGATAGGTCTTGCGCGCACGAGAGAACATTCCTGAAGGCGATCCGCACAGCTGAACACAACCGGTTCACCATAGGGCCGCACTGGTTACCGAATCCCAACCGGCCTTGCGATTTGCGAATCGCCGAAGTTACTGGCCGCCGAAATAGCGGATGCGAACGGCCTCGATGTCGCCGGCCTCATGGGCGCCGATCAGCTCGATGCTGAGCGGCCGCGTCAGGGGACTGCCGATCGGCAGGCCGAAGCCGTATTTGTCGGGCTCGAAGATGGCGCCGACGACGCTGACCGGAATCTCGGGATTGCCGTGCTCGAAATATTCGAGCACCGGCGCATCGGCGATGATCGCGGCGACGCGGTCGGCCACCAGCGCCGCCACCGCGTCCTCGAAATGGGCGAAGCCGATGGCCTGCAAGCCGGCGTCGATGGCATAGCGCTCGGCGACGCTGCCATGCTGCACCGCAACCGCCCGGCCGGGCAGATCGGCGACGCTGTTGATCTGGCTGGTCAGCGACAGCGTGGTCATGACGCTGGTGACCGACGAGGTGACATAGGCGAGGACGGCCACCCCGCACATCAGCCACAGCGCCTGCCAGACGCGCCCCAGCCAGCCGAACAGGTTCTTGCGCGCAGGTGGGCGGCCTGAGGTCGCAACCGACATGACGGTATAAAAGCTCTCGGCGACGCCATCGCGCCAGCGCTGCGGGAAATTCCGGTCGAACCGCCGGTCGAACAGGGTCAGGATGATGGTGGCGAAAACGATGACGATGGCGATCCAGGCATAGGCGCGCAGATGGCCCGAGCTCGCCAGCCCCCGGACCAGGCTGTTGAAGCTGGTGCCAGCATCGTCATGGACGAGGAGGCGCTGGCCGGCATCGAACCAGGGATGGGTGAACTCGATGCGCTCGGCGCGGCCGCGGGTGATGGTGAGATTGGTGAGCGCCACGTCGATCGCCCCGCTTTCGGCCGCCGCGACCAGATCGCTGATGGTGGCGAGCTCGCGATAGGCGAAATCGAGCCCGAGACGGCCGGCGATATCCTCCCACAGCTCGATGGCCATGCCGGAATAGCCGGCATCGGTCTGCATGACGAAGGGCGGGTTGACATAGACGCCGACATCGAGCGGTTTGGCCACCGCCGCGATTTCCGGCTGTTCCTGGCCGAGCACGAGAACCGGCGCGCCGACGAAGAGCGCGAGGATGACGGCAAGGAGTCGGAAGGCACGCGACATGGGCAGGGAACTAACGCGGTCAAGACCAGCACAAGCCTAACAGGCTCGATGCGATTTCTCCAAGAGCGGCGGCAACGGGGCGTCCGGCTTGCTGGCAGCCCTCGCCCGAACTAGATTGAAAGGGCCAGGAGGAAGGGATGGACGACAAGTGGGAAATCGGCGACGAAAGCAGCCTGCTCGAACTGCTTGACCGCCTGACCGAAGGAACCAGCGTGGACGTGACCTATCACGGCCAGGTGGTCGGCAGCTTCATCCCCAACGACATGGTGGACGAGAGCACGGCCAGCGCGGCCGTGGAACATCTGCTCAAGCTCGACGTCATCGAGCCCGGCCCCGGCTTCCGGTTCAAGGATCTTGTCCACGAAGGCCATAAGTATTGATCGTTCTCGACGCCTCGGTGACGCTGGCGTGGATTCATGAGGACGAACGCACGCCGCAAGTCGTTGCGATCGCCAGACAAAGCGTGAAATCGGGCGTCGTCGTGCGGTCCTTATGGGCGAGCGAGATCGCCAACGCCATGTTGATGGCGTTGCGTCGTAAGCGCATGACCCAGGCCGGGCTGGACGAAGCGCTCGCCACATTGCGCCGCCTGCGCCTCAGCTTCGACCACACGCCGCATGACCTGGTTTGGCGGCAGATGCTGCCACTGGCCATGAAGCACGGCCTGACTGTTTATGACGCCACATATCTGGAACTGGCGATCCGAAAACAGCTGCCGCTGGCAACGCTGGATGAAAGTCTCGCCGCAGCCGCCCGCGTGGAGAAGCTCGAGGTTCTCCCTTAGCGCAGCTTGAGGCTCGACAGGCCGATCAGGGCGAGGACGAAGGAGATGATCCAGAAGCGGATCACGACCTGGCTTTCGGTCCATCCGAGGTGTTCGAAATGGTGGTGGATGGGCGCCATGCGGAAGACGCGCTTGCCGGTGAGCCGGAAGGAGGCGACCTGGACGATGACCGAGACGGTTTCCAAGACGAACAGCCCGCCGATGATGGCGAGGACGATCTCGTGCTTGGTGGCCACGGCGATCGAGCCGAGCGCGCCGCCGAGCGCCAGCGAGCCGGTGTCGCCCATGAAGATCTGCGCCGGCGGGGCGTTGAACCACAAAAAGCCGAGCCCGGCCCCGATCAGCGCGCCGCAGACCACGGCGAGCTCGGCCGTGCCGGGCACGGCGTTGAGCAGCAGGTAGTCGGCATAGTTCTGCGAGCCGACGAGATAGGCGATCAGCCCGAAGCAGGCGGCGGCGACCATGACCGGCACGATGGCCAGCCCGTCGAGCCCGTCGGTGAGGTTGACCGAATTGCCGGCCGCGACGACGACGAAGCCGCCGAACAGGATGTAGAAATAACCGAGGTTGAGAGCGAGATCCTTGACGAAGGGGAACAGCAGCGAGGTGCCGTAAGTGCCGGCGGCGAGCTGGGAGATGATGAAGGCGGCAACACAGCCGATGGCGGCTTCGAGCAGCAGGCGCTGGCGCCCGCCGAAGCCCTTGTGGCTCATGCGCTTGACCTTGAGGAAGTCGTCGTAGAAGCCGATGGCGCCGAAGCCGACCGTGACCATCAGCACCACCCAGACATAGCCGTTGGTGAGATTGGCCCACAAAAGCGTCGAGATGACCGCGCCGGACAGGATCATCAGCCCGCCCATGGTGGGCGTGCCCTTCTTGGTCAGCAGATGCCCCTGCGGTCCGTCCTCCCGGATCGGCTGGCCGCGCCCCTGGCGGATGCGCAGCATCTTGATCATGCCCGGACCGAACAGGAACACGAAGAACAGCGCCGTGATGACGGCGCCGGCCGTGCGGAAGGTGATGTAGCGGAAGACGTTGAAGGCGGCGAAGGTGTCGCCGAGCTGGCCGAGGAAATAGAGCATGTCGTGGGTTCCGTCGCCCCGATTCGCCGGCTAGAGCGTTTCCCGTTCTGACAAAATCGGAACAGGGGCTCCAAGTTTTTGATTTGTCGCGTTTCCGATCCCCGGATCACGTCCGAGGAGCAAAAGTGGCATCCGCTTTTGCTGGAAACGCTCCAGATCAGCCGAAAATGCGGCGAATCTCCTCTATCAGTTGCGTCAATCGCACCCCGTTCGACCCTTTGACCATAACAGCGTCGCCATAGGCAAGAGTGTCGCCAAGGACGGAAGAAAGGGCGTTGGCGTCGGGAAAATGCCGCACCGCGCCCCAGCCCGCAAGGGCGTCTGCGAGCGCGGTCATGGCCGGTCCGACCAGGATCACGCGGTCTGCGCCGCTGGCACGAACGGCGGGGGCGAGGCCCGCATGCAGCGCGCTTGTGGCCTCGCCAAGCTCGAGCATGTCGCCGAGGATGACGACCTTGCGCCCGCCCGGTGCCGTGACCGAGGCGAAGACGTCGAGCGCGGCGCGCATCGAGGCGGTGTTGGCGTTGTAGCTCTCGTCGATCAGGATCAGCTCGCGGCCCGGCACGCCGAGCGTTATGCGCGCCCCCCGCCCCTGCTGGGCGCCGAAGCCGACGAGGCCTTCGAGGGTCGCGGGCCAGTCGAGCCCGAGCTCGATCGCCGCCAGCACGGCGCCGGCGGCGTTGGCGATCATGTGGCGGCCGGGGGCGGCGATCCGGATGGGATGGTGCGACTGGCCGTCGGTCAGCACGGCTTGGGCACCGGTATCGTCGACGCGGTAATTGACGATGCGCCAGTCGGCGGTCTCGGCATAGCCATAGGTGACGACGCGGCCGACATCCTGACGCCTGGCTTCGGAGACGAGCAGATCGGCGTGTTCGTGATCGACATTGACGATGGCGGTGCCGCCGGATTCGAGGCCGGCGAAGATCTCGGCCTTGGCGCGGGCGATGGCGGCGAGCGAGCCGAGCTGTTCGAGATGCGCCGGGGCGATGGCGGTGATGAGCGAGACATGCGGGCGCACCAGCGCGACCAGCGCGGTGATCTCGCCGGGATGGTTCATGCCGATCTCGAACACGCCGAAACCGCTGTCGGCGGGCATGCGGGCGAGCGTCAGCGGCACGCCCCAATGGTTGTTGAAGCTTTTCGGCGAGGCGTGAGTGGCGCCGGCGGTCGCGAGGATAGCGCGCAGCGCCTCCTTGGTGGTCGTCTTGCCAACACTGCCGGTGATAGCGGCGATTCTGGCGCCGCTGCGGGCGCGGGCGTGGCGCGCAAGGGCGACGAGGCCCTGCAAAGCGTCGGGGGCGACGATCAGCGGACCGTCCAGCCCCTCGGCCTTGTCGGCCGAAACCAGCGCGGCCGCGGCGCCCTTGGCGAAAGCGGCGGCGACGAAATCATGCCCGTCGAAATTCTCGCCGCGAATGGCGACGAACAGCGCGCCGGGCTCGATGTCGCGCGAATCGATCGAGATCGCGGAGACGGGGCCGGGATCGCCGCGCGTCGTGCCGCCGGTAGCGGCAAGCAGCTCGTCGAGGGTGTAGAGCGCGGCCAAGACTCAGCCCGCGACGGCTTCGAGGATCACTTCGTGGTCGGAGAAGTGATGCTTGGTGGTGCCGACGATCTGGTAGTCCTCATGGCCCTTGCCGGCGACGAGGACGACATCGCCCGCGCCCATCTCGGCGATGGCGGTCTCGATGGCGTTGCGGCGGTCGCCGATCTCGCGGGCGCCGGGCGCGGCTGCGAGGATGGCGGCGCGGATGGCGGCGGCGTCCTCGGTGCGCGGATTGTCGTCGGTGACGATGACGTCGTCAGCGAGGCGCTCGGCGATCTCGCCCATCATCGGGCGCTTGCCCGGATCGCGGTCGCCACCGGCGCCGAAGACGAGGCGCAACCTGCCGCGCACATAGGGGCGCAGGGAGAGGATGGCCTGTTCGAGCGCAACGGGCTTGTGCGAATAGTCGACGAAGACGGCGCCGCCCTTGTGCTCGGCCACGCGCTCGAGCCGGCCCCTGGCGCCGGTCAGGTTCTCGAGCGCGGGGAAGGCCTGGGCCTTGTCGACGCCGGTCGACATGGCGAGGGCGGCGGCGATGAGGGCGTTGGAGACCTGGAACTCGCCGGTCAGCGGCAGGTGGAAGCTGAGCTTTTCCCCGACATGGCGGACCTCGACGGTCTGGCCGTAGCCTTCGGGGCGGATGGAGAGGATTTCGATATAGGCGCCCTCGCGTCCGACGGTCAGCAGCGTCGAGCCGCGCGACAGGGCGGCGAACATGAAGGCTTCGTGCTCGGGATCGTCGACATTGACCACGGCCGGGCCGCCATCGACCAGAAGATCGGTGAACAGGCGCAATTTGGCGTCGCGGTAGTGCTCCATGTCGGGATGGTAGTCGAGATGGTCGCGGCTGAGATTGGTGAACGCGACCGCCTCGAAATAGATGCCATCGAGCCGGCGCTGGTCGAGCCCGTGGCTCGAGGCTTCAAGGGCGACGTGGTTGATGCCCTGGGCCCGCAGCGCGCGAAGATTCTGGTGCAGGGTGCGCGAATCCGGGGTGGTGAGATTGCCCTCGCGTATGCCCTTGTGGGTCTGGACGCCGAGCGTGCCGATGCTGGCGGCGGGGATGCCGGCATAGTCCCAGATCTGGCGGGTGAAGGAGGCGACCGAGGTCTTGCCGTTGGTGCCGGTGACGGCGACGGCGATCTCGGGCTGCGGATCGAAGATGCGCGAGGCGGCGCGGGCATAGGCGGCGCGGACGTCGCCGACCCTGATGACCGGGATGCCCGGATCGCCCACCGGCTCGCGATCGGTGACCACGGCCAGCGCCCCGCGCGCGATGGCCTGTTCGAGATGCTCGATGCCGTGCGTGTTGATGCCGGGCAGCGCGAAGAACACGTCGCCCGGCTCGATCCGGCGGCTGTCGGCATTGATGCCGAATACCGTGGCAAGGCCCTTGCGCGGTCGGGCGCCCGATCCTTCGAGCAGCTGGGTTACGCTTAAAGACACGAATCCTGAATCCCGCTTGGCGTGACGATCATAGTCCGGGCGGCACCAGCGCGTCATCCAGCGCGGTGCTAAAATCGGGGGCGACGCCGAGCATGGGCGCGATGCGGGCGATGAAGCGCCCGCTCATCTCGCCCGCGTTCCAGCCGGCGGTGGTGCCCGAGGTCGGATTCTCGCGCTTGGGCTCGTCGACCATCATGACGACGACATAGCGCGGATCATCCATCGGGAAGGCCGAGGCGAACAGGTTGAGCACCTTGCCCGAGGAATAGCGGCCATTGACGACCTTTTCCGCCGTGCCGGTCTTGCCGCCCGTGCGATAGCCCGATGCGATGCGGTTCATACGGCTGCCCGATCCCTCCAGGGCATTGAGGCGCATGAGATAGCGCATCTGGTCGCTGGTCTGTTCGGAGATGACGCGCCGGTAGAACGGCTGCGCCTCCTCGATATCGCGCTGGTAGAGCGTGGGGGTGATGTAGTTGCCGCCATTGACGAAGGCCGACATGGCGACCGCCAGATGCAGCGGCGACACGCTGAGCCCGTGCCCGAACGAGGCCGTGGCCGCCCCGACTTCCGAGAAGGTGCGCGGCACCACGGGATTGCGCATCTCCGGCAGCTCGAAGGGCACGCGCTCGTCCAGCCCGATCTCGGTGAGGAAGGCGCGAAAGTTTTCACTGCCCCATTGCTGCATGATGCGGATGGTGCCGATGTTCGAGGAATACTGGTACACCTCGGGCAGGCTGAGGATGCGGTATTTGCCGTGGAAATCGGTGATGGTGAAGCGCCCGAAGCGGATGCCCTGGCGCGCGTCGAACCGGTCGTTGATGCGCACCAGACCGCTGTCGAGCGCGCCCGCCAGGGTGATCGACTTGAAGGTCGAGCCCAGCTCGTAGATGCCGGCGGTAATGCGGTTGAAGGTGTCCTCGACCAGCGCCGAGGCCGGCTCGTTGGGGTTGAAGTCGGGCAGCGAGGCCATGCCGATCACCTCGCCCGTGCGCACATCCATGATGACGCCGGCGGCGGCGATGGCCTGATAGCGTGTCATGGCGTCGGCCAGCTCGTCATGCAGCGCATGCTGGACGCGCATGTCGATCGACAGGTTCACCGGGGTCAGCGCATTGCCGCGGGCGAGCCCGAGCTCCTGCAGCAAAGCGACGTTGTCGACATCCATGTGCCGCTCGATGCCGGCGATGCCCTGATTGTCGACATTGACGGCGCCGAGGATGTGCGCGGCCTCGCGCATGCCGGGATAGAAGCGCCGCGACTCGGTGATGAAGTCGATGCCCGGGATGCCGAGGCGCATCACCTGCTCCTCGATCTCCGGGGTCAGCTCGCGCCGGATCCAGACGAAGCCGCGATCCCCGCTCAGGCGCTGGCGCAGCCATTCCGGCTGCAGGTCGGGCAGCACGGTGCGCAGCGCCTCAACGGCCTCGTCGACGTCGATGATGCGGCGCGGCTCGGCGAACAGCGAGGGCACGCGGATGTCGACCGCCATCTCCATGCCGTTGCGGTCGAGAATGGGCGGGCGCGTGGCCTGGATGACGTCGCGCGCCTGGCCCTCGATGCGCGTGTCGGTCTCGACGAGGCCGAGCTGCACCAGCCGCCCGCCGACCAGCAGGAAGCCGAGAGTGATCAGGGCGACCATCCAGCGGATGCGGGCACGGGTGAGGCTGCCGCGCTGCTTGCCGGCACCCTGAAGCGCGATCGCCGGATTGGCGTCGGTGACGATCGCCATCAATGGATCTCCTCGATGAGCGCCCCGATGGGGTCGATGCCGGCATCGATCATCTCGAACAGCGCGTTCAGGGCCTCCACATCGGGCGGCGCGGGACGGGCCGGGCGCATGGGCAGGTCCTCGAAGCGCCCGAACTGGCGCGGATTGATCTGGGCGAGCTCGAGCACGTCCTGATGGCGCGCGATGATCGGGGCGATATGGCCGGGCTGGGTGAGATAGGACCAGTCGGCGCGCAAGAGCGACAGGGTTTCCTGCTGCGCATCGATCTGGCGGATCAGGGCCACGCGCTCAGACGCGGTGTGCTCGATGGAGAATTTGAGCACATAGACGCCGACAAAGCCGAGCCCGGCAAGGATGAGCAGCACAAGATTGAGCTTGCGGATCATGCGAGGCCTCGCACGCGCGGCAGGCCGAGGCCGCCGATCTCGCCCTCGCGCGGCGCCGCATCGGTGCGGCGTGCCGAGCGCAGGGTGGCCGAGCGGGCACGCGGATTATGCGAAATCTCCGCCTCGCCGGGTTTGCGCGGCCGCGCGACGCCGGACCAGCGCGGGGCATCGGCGGCCTGGGAAGGCATATGGCGCGAGCGCTGCGCCTCGGCGATCTGCGGAGACAGGAAGCGCTTGACGATGCGGTCCTCGAGCGAATGGAAGGTAACGACCGCGAGGACGCCGCCGGGGGCCAGCAGCCGTTCGGCGGCCATCAACCCCTCGACCAGCTGGTCGAGCTCGCCATTGACCGCGATGCGCAGCGCCTGAAAGCTGCGGGTCGCAGGGTGGATATCGCCTGGCTTGCGGCCGATGGCCTTCTCGATCAGCCGCGCGAGCTGCGCGGTGGTCAGGATGGGCTCGCGCTCGCGCTCGGCGACGATGAACTGGGCGATGCGCCGCGAGCGGCGCTCCTCGCCATAAACGAACAGGATATCGGCCAGAATCTCGGCCGGCAGGGTGTTGACCAGATCGGCCGCGCTGGGGCCGTCGGCGCCCATGCGCATGTCGAGCGGCCCGTCGCGCATGAAGGAAAAACCCCGGTCCGCCTCGTCGAGCTGCATGGAGGAAACGCCGATATCGAGCACCACGCCATCGACCGCCCTGCCCGCCTCGGCTTCTCGGGCGATGGTTTCGAGATCGGAGAAGGTGCCGGGGCGGAAGCGGAAATTCGTGCCGAACCGGGCGGACAGCGCCTCGGCGAAGGGCAGGACTTTGGGGTCGCGGTCGATGGCGATGATCCCGGCGCCGCGTTCGAGCAGTGCGGCGCTGTAGCCGCCGGCCCCGAAGGTGCCATCGACGAAAAGCCGGCCCGCATGCGGCTCGAGCGCGTGCAGCACCTCTTCGAGCAGGACGGGAATATGCGCCGCAGACGGCTTTCTGTCCGGCAAATCCGCGCTGCCCATTGGGGTTTCATTCTCCGCGAGCGCCTGTCCGCCGCAACGCTCTATTCGATACGCAAACATCGCCAACAGTTTATGGCGCCGCCCTTAAGAATCTGTTTCCCATTCGGCGCCGGCCGGCACGGCGCGACCTGCCGGCCTTCCTTGTGAAAAATATGTTGCCTGCCCATCGGGTTCACGCCATGAAGCGGCGAACCACCGGGAACAGAAATGCCGATAACCAATACCGGCTTCCTGCGCGTCACCGGCGTCCTGCTGGTCGCCGGCCTGCTTGCACTGTTCGCCATCGTCGGCGGCACCATCTGGCTGGTCGAACGCACGCAGGTCTATTTCGAGGAAGTCGTGGAAGCGCGCGACGCGCGCGTCGCGACGACGGCCCTGCGCACCGCCATGCAGGACGTCGAGACCGGCCAGCGCGGCTTCATCATCACCCGCAACGAGGCCTACCTCGAGCCCTATGAGGATGCGCGGCGGCTGGTGGTGCCGGCGCTCGAGCAGTTCAGCGCGAGCCTCGCGCCCTATCCGCAGTATGCGGAGCCGCTGGCCCGGGTGCGCGAAAGCATCGTGCTCAAGCTCGAGGAGCTCGACACCACCATCGCGCTGGTGCGCGACGGACGAATCGACGAAGCCGTCGCCATCATCAACACCGACCGCGGCAAAGAGGCCATGGACGAGGCGCGGCAGCTATTCGACACCGTGCTCGTGGCGGCCGACCAGCGCACGCAGGACGGCGTACTCGACCAGCGCGACGCCGCGAACGTGCTGCGGCTGCTGGCGATCGGCGGCGGATTGCTGATCGTCGTCGTGGGAGCGGCCTCGGTGCTGACGGCGCTGCGCTATACGGGCGAGCTGATCGGTGCGCGCGCCGAGCTGGAAACCGTGAACGAGGCGCTGGAGGAGCGCGTTGCCGAGCGCACGGCGGACCTCGCCCGCGCCAATGACGAGGTGCAGCGCTTCGCCTATATCGTCACCCACGATTTGCGCGCGCCGCTGGTCAACATCATGGGCTTCACCAGCGAGCTGGAATCGAGCCTCGAGGACATCCGCGCCCATATGGAGCAGGCCGGACCGGACGAGAACCCGGCGCGCGAGGCGGCGGAACGGGCGGCGAACGAGGACCTGCCCGAGGCCATCGGCTTCATCCACGCCTCGACGCGCAAGATGGACGGGCTGATCAACGCCATCCTGAAAATCTCGCGCGACGGCAGGCGGGCGGCAAAGCCCGAAACCATCGCGCTCGACGACCTGCTGGGCACGGCCATCGGCGCCATCCAGCACCAGGTGGCCGAGCGCGACGGCGAGATCATGCTGCCGCGCGGCCTGCCGACCATCGTCTCCGACCGGCTGACGCTGGAGCAGATTTTTGGCAACCTGCTCGACAACGCCGTCAAATACGCGGTGTCCGACCGCCCGCTCACCATCCGCATCGAGGCCAATCAGGCCCCGGGCGAACGGGTGCATATCGACGTGCACGACAATGGGCGCGGCATCGCCGAAACCGACCTGGAACGCGTCTTCGAGCTGTTCCGCCGCTCCGGCGAGCAGAGCCAGCCGGGCGAGGGTATCGGGCTTGCGCATGTGCGCACGCTGGTGCGCAATCTCGGCGGAGACATCACGCTCACCTCGACACTGGGGACAGGCTCGACGTTCCGGGTTACCCTGCCCACCGATCTGCGCCGCCATCTTGAAAGGATCGCCGCATGAGCGACACCAGCAACGGCAAGGCCGTGACCATCCTCATGATCGAGGATGACGAGGGCCATGCCCGCCTCATCGAGAAGAACATCAGGCGCGCCGGGGTCAACAACGAGATCATCCCCTTCGTCAACGGCACCAGCGCGGTGAACTTCCTGTTCGGCCCGGACGGGTCGGGCGAGGTCAGCGCCGGGCGGCACCTGCTCGTCCTGCTCGATCTCAACCTGCCGGACATGACGGGCGTCGACATTCTCGAGCGCGTCAAGGCCAACCCGCATACGCGGCGCACGCCGGTGATCGTCCTGACGACCACGGATGACGAGCGCGAGATCCAGCGCTGCTACGACCTGGGCGCCAATGTGTACATCACCAAGCCGGTGAACTATGATGGCTTCGCCAATGCCATCCGTCAGCTTGGCCTCTTCTTTTCCGTCATGCAGGTGCCCGAGACGCCTTGAGCATGCCCAGTCGCGCCATTCGTGTGCTCTATGTCGATGACGATCCCGGCCTGGCGCGCCTCGCCCAGAAGGCCCTGCTGCGCCATGGCTATGACGTCGAGGTGGCGACGAGCGGGACGGCGGGCCTGAACCTGGCCCAGACGGGCGAATTCCACGTGATCGCGCTCGACCATCACCTGCCCGACGGCACCGGGCTCGACCTGCTGGCGCAATTGCGCGAAGTGCCCTCGGCTCCGGCGGTGGTCTATGTCACCGCCTCGGCGGACACGGCCGTCGCCATCGCGGCGCTGAAGGCCGGCGCCTTCGACTATGTGCACAAATCGACCGCCGACGACTTTCTCGAGCTGCTGGTCTCGGCCATCCGCCAGGCCGCCGAGCGCACGCGGCTGCTGCGTGCCAAGGAGCGCATGGAGCAGGAATTGCGCGAGGCCAAGGACCGCGCCGAGATGCTGCTGCGCGAGGTGAACCATCGCGTCGCCAACAGCCTCGCTATGGTGGCGGCGCTGGTGCGCATGCAGGCGCATGCCGTCGAGGACCCCGCCGCCAAGGCCGCGCTGGCCGAAACGCAGGCACGCATCTCGGCGGTGGCCGGCGTGCACCGGCGACTGTACAATTCCGACGACATCCGCTTCGTCGACATCGACGAATATCTGCGCAGCCTGATGAACGACATCGATTTGTCGATCGGCGACAACGATGCGGCAAACCGGCTGCGGCTGCAGCTCACGCCGGTGCGCATCGCCACCGACAAGGCGGTGTCGATCGGCGTCATCGCCGCCGAGCTGGTGACCAACGCGCTGAAATACGCCTATGGCGAGGGCGAGAGCGGCGAGGTGAGGGTGATCCTCAACCTGTCCGAGGACGGCGCCTGCCGGCTGGCGGTCGAGGATGACGGCATCGGCTATTCCGGCATCGGCAAGCCGCAGGGCACGGGGCTGGGCTCGCGCATCATCAACACCATGGCCGCCACCCTGAGCGCCGAGCTGAGCTACGAAACCCGCGACAAGGGCACGCGGGCCGTGCTGGCGGTGCCGTCGGAATAGCCGAATTAGTAATGCGGCGGCTTCTGATCGACGGCGGCGCCGTCGCGCGCGGAAATCTCGATCTCGGCGAATTCGGCTTCCAGCCGCTCGACGCGGCGCCTGAGCGTGTCGATCAGCTTCCACTGGTCGGTGATGACGCCGTTCAGCTCCTCGATGGCACGATCCTGGAACGCCGCGCGTTCCTCGAGCGCGTCGATGCGCGAGCCCTCACCCATCACGGCCTCGGCCAGAAAAAGCCGGTGCGCCCGCGATAGGCGGCATAGAGGTCGGCCATGGGCGAGCTGGCGAACCTCGTCTCCTCGAGCTGCGCGGCGCGCCAGTAGACCGCGACCACCACCGCCAGTCCGGCCAGCGCCGGCAGCGACCAGGTGGCCAGCGCCCAGCCGGTCCAGAACACGATATAGGAGACGTAGAACGGGTGCCGCACGAGGCGGTAGGGCCCGGTCTCGACCAGCGAGCGCGGATGCTCGGGATCGAACACCAGCCGCAGCCGCGCCGCGCGCGAGGCGCTGATCGCCCAGACGAACAGCGCCGCCCCGGCGCACTGGACGGCAAGCCCCGAAAGCTGCGCCCAGAGCGGCTGCACGCCGAGCCAGGTCATGACGAAGCACAGAACGGTCATGCCGCCGATCATCAGCGCCAGCAGGACGGCGCCGGGCGGCATGGCATCGGACTCGAAATGCCCCTTGCCCGACCAGGCATAGGCCCCGACGACGGCAAGGCCGACCGCGGTGACCGCTACATCGAGAACCAGTTCCAACCGGGTCGCCCTCCCCACGCGGCGGTGATCGCTTCGATGGCAACCAAGTCGAACTTAACCATGCTTGGCAACGCCAAATAGAGGCTTGTGCGCAACATTGGCGTCAGTGTGTGGAGTTTTTACCCCGTGAGCGCGCCAGAAACCGTCCAGCTCGAGACGACACAGATCGCCCTGCGCACCGCCGGCAACCCGGCCGGACTGCCGATCGTCTTCATGCACGGCGTCGGCGGCAACACCGGGGACTTCGCGCAGCAATTCGACGGCCCGCTGGCCGAACGCTTCCGCCTTATCGGCTTCGACCTGCCCGGGCATGGAAACTCGACGCCCTCGACCGACCCGGACCGCGACTACACCATAGGCGGGCTCGCCGCGATCGCGGCTGAGGTGATCGACCGGCTCGAACTCGGGCGCGTGCTGCTGTTCGGCTGGTCGCTGGGCGGGCATATTGCCATCGAGATGATGTCGCGTCACCCGCGCAAGCTCGCCGGCGTGATGCTGAGCGGCGCCCCGCCCTTCGGCTCGGGACCGCTTTCGATGCTGCGCGCCTTCAAGATCCGGCGCGAGATGCGGCTTGCCGCCCGCGAGATCTATAGCCGCCGCGACGCCGAGGAGGCCGCCCGCGTCATCTATGGGCAGGACACTACCGAGGCGCGGATCGAAGCTGTCCTGAACACCGACGGCGCCATCCGCCCCCGCGTCAACCGCAGTTTTGCGCATGGCGACCGGGCGAACCAGGCGCGGGTGGTCGAGACCTCGATGATCCCGCTGGCCGTGGTCAACGGCGCCGACGACCCTTTGGTGCGGCTGAGCTATTTCGACGATATCGACTACGCCAATCTGTGGGAGCGGCGCGCCTTCCGCATCGAGGGCGCCGGGCACGCACCCTTTCTCAGCCATCCCAACAGCTTCAACGCCGTCCTCTACCGCTTCGCATCCGACATGGCGCTGCGCGAAACCCTGCCGCTGCCGGCGGTTCTGTCGCAGTCGGCTTAATCCCGGGCGTTGAGCCGGACCCAGACGCCGCTCGAGGGACGCAGGGTTACGGAGGGCATCAGCGTCAGCGGCTTTTCCGTCAGCCGCTCGATGTCGAAGCGGCGCACGATGGTGCCGAGCAACAGCATCGCCTCCATCAGCGCGAAGCGGCTGCCCATGCAGATGCGCGGGCCCCCGCCGAAGGGGAAATAGGCGAAGCGCGGCAGGCGGCGGCGCAGATCGCCGGACCAGCGCTCGGGCCGGAAGGTCAACGGATCGTCGAAAAAGCGCGGATCGCGCTGCGTGACCCAGGGGCTCAGGGCGACCGTGGTGCCCTTGGGGAAGGCATAGCCGTCGATTTCGACATCCTCGATCGATTCGCGACCGATGGCCCAGCCGGGGGGCAAGAGGCGCATGCTCTCGATCGCCGTCCATTCGGTAAGCGGCATATTGGCGAGGTCCGCATGGGTCAGCGGGCGGTCGCCGGCGACCGAACGCACCTCGGCGGCGATGCGGTCCTGCAAGTCGCGGTCCTGGCCGAGGAAATGGAAGCCATAGGAGATGCTGAGCGCCGTGGTCTCGTAGCCGGCGACCAGCATGTTGCACACTTCGTCGCGCAGCTGCCTGTCGGTCATCGGCCGGCCGTTGTCGTCGCGCGCATCCATCAGCCGGCGCAGGAAGGTGCGCGCCTCCGCCTGCCCGCCGCGTTCCTCGGCGATGATGCGGTACATCAGCTGGTTGATATATTTGATGCCGCGATTGTAGCGGATATGGCCGGGAATCGGCACGTAGTCGGGCAGGAAGAAGGGCCGCGCGAAGCGTGCCGCGACCTCATCCATGATCCAGTAGGCGGCCTTCTCCATCGGCTCGAGATCGTCCGAGGCATCGACACCGAACAAAGTCTTGGCGGCGATCAGCAGGCCCAGCGCCATGGAACCCTGGTGGATGTCGAATTCCTGCCCGTCCTTCCAGGTCGCGATATAGCTCTCGGTCAGCGCGATCATGTCGGGCGCGTAGCCCTCGAGCGGCAGCGTGGCGAAGGCCGGCGCGCCCATCTTGCGCTTGCGCAGCCAGTCCTCGCCCTCGGAGACGAAGACCCCCTCGCCCATCACGGCCTTCACCTGGCGCCAGGCGAGCTTGTTCTTGTGATATTTGTCGTGCTGCTTGACCAGGACCTGTTCGATCGGGTCGGGGTGCGACACCAGCACGGCGGGAAAATTGCCGACCCTGAAGGCTGCGACGTCGCCATGCTCGCGCGCCAGCGATTCGAAGAAGCCGAGCGCGTCGCGCCCCATGTCGAACAGGCTGCCGACAAGCGGCAGGCCCTTGGGCCCCGGCGCCTTGTGTTCGACACGCGCAACGTCTTCGGCAGCAGCCATCTTGGAAATCACCTCGCCCGCAACGAGGGCAAGATGACTCCACATGCGTTGGCGGGCAAGAGCGCCAGTTGACCTGTAAGCCGGGTTCTGTAGGGCCGCCGCCGAAGCGGCGACGTGGCGGCCATTCATCTGCGAGCCCCGTTGCCGGGACCCTGGTGCAACCAACCCGGACGACCAGCCTTGAAACAGGCCGGGGCCGAAACCCCGCGTCGTCCCTATTTGGTCTTGCTCCCGGTGGGGTTTGCCGTGCGGTCCCTGTTGCCAGGCACCCGGTGCGCTCTTACCGCACCCTTTCACCCTTGCCCGGACATGCCGGGCGGTTTGCTTTCTGTGGCACTTTCCCTGAGGTCGCCCTCGCCGGACGTTATCCGGCACCGTGTTTCAATGGAGCCCGGACTTTCCTCTCCCCGAAAGGAGCGGCCGCCCGGTCAACTGGCGCCCGGCTTATAGCCGCCGGACCGGAAACTGCGAAGCCGTTTTCGGAACAATCCGGCGCGCATCGGAGAAATGGTGCCTCAGCCCTGCCCGATCAAGCGCCGGGCCGGCCGGGTGATCTGCTGATAGGCGAGGTTGATGGCGCTCATGCGGTCGGTGGCGATGTCGATCATCTCCTCGGGCACGCCTTTGGGGATCAGCCGATCGGGATGGTGCTCGGCCACCAGCAGGCGATAGACGCGCCGGACTTCTTCGAGATCGGCATCGGGCGACAGGCCAAGCACCATATAGGGATCCGTCCCCTCCGCGAGGCGCACATGCTGCGCGGCGATCTGCTCGAAGCGCGCATCGTCGAAGCCGAATATGTCGGAAACCGCCTTGAGATATTCGAGCTCGGCCTCGTGCACCAGCGAATCGGCCGTGGCGATGTGGAACAACCCGTCGAGCACGAGCTCGAGCGTGTCCGGGCTGTCGGCGAAGAAGCGGGCGATCTTGCGCGCATAGGCGTCGAACCCGGCGACGTCCTGCTTCGCGAGATCGAAGACGCGCTGCACATGCGCCTCCTGGCCCTTGGTGACCTCGACCGTCGCGCGGAAGGCGCGCACCTCGGACGCGGTGACGGCGCCATCGGCCACCGCCATCTTCGCCGCCAGCGCGATCAGCGCCAGCGTGAAGGCGGCGTCACGCCCGCCCGGCAGCCAGTTGTCGGGATCGATGATGTTGACCAGCGAACCGACAAAGCCGGTACGCCGCGAGGGCGAGCCGAGGGCGGCCAGCAGGCGGTCCCAAACCGAGGTTTCGGGATCGGGCGGAACGACAGTCGACATGCCGTTCCCCCTCAATGCTGAACCGGCGCGGGGATGCTAGCGCGGCCGAAGGGCGGCGTGCAACCGGCCCGGGACTCAGTAGAGCGGATAGACGCGATATCGCGGCACTTCACGCGGGGGCCAGGTCTGATAGGTCGCGCTCGATCCCCCGTTTCCAGCGCCGGCCCACCATTCGTCGCCGGACACATAGCCCTCGTTCTGGCCCTGGCGGCGGGCGATGAAGTCCGACAGCGGCCCTGTCTCCCAATCCTGCAGATCGGCCGGCCCGATCAGCACGTCGCCGCCGGGAACCGGGGCCGGCGGCACCACGGCACCCGAAGGCGGCGGGGCGACGGTGCCGGTGACCACAGTGTCGGGAATGACGATCTGCGGGTTAAAGCCCGGCGTCGAGACGAGCCCCGGCGCCTGGGCCGGCGGCGTGCTGGCGGTCTGGGTCGGCCGGGTGGCCGGGCGCATGGAGAGCGGCATGGGCGTCGGCGCGACACGCGCGGGCTGGGCCGCCGGCGGCGTGATCTGCGGCGACAGCGCCGCGGTCTCGATGGGCGGCTGGGTGGTGGTGGTCGTCGTGGAAGCGGTTTGCTCGGTGCGCGGAGGCGTCGCCGGCTGGCTCGTGGGCGGCGTCGCGGCGGTCTGGGACGGCGCCGGGGCAGCAGGTGTCGCCGGCTCAGGCGTAGAGGCGGTCTGGGCCTGCGCGTCGGAGATATAGGACGGCAGCGGGCGCCCGCTTTGAATGAAAGTATCGACCGCATCGCCGGCGCCGGCGGAGGCCGTCTCGACGGCGGCAGGTTGCGCCGGGGTGGCGGCCGCGCTTTCGGGCGCCGGCTGCGGGCGGGCGGCGGGGGTGGGCGCCGCGGCGTCGGACGGGCCGGTGACCAGCGAAACCTGCTCGGCCTGCGGTTCGGCGAAGCGCCCGGTCACGGCGTCGATGGCCGGAATGCCGACGACGAGCGCGACGCCGGCCCAGGCGAGTCCGTTGGTGACGC
>JAEWHZ010000382.1 GCA_023387585.1 Pseudomonadota bacterium | reverse complement strand
CGATGACCTCGGCCAGATTGTGGGTCGGCACGTTGGTCGCCATGCCGACGGCGATGCCGCCGCCGCCATTGACCAGAAGATTGGGGAAGCGGGCGGGCATGACGACGGGCTCGCGCTCGGAGCCGTCGTAGTTGTCGCGGAAATCGACCGTGTCCTTGTCGAGATCGTCGAGCAGCGTGCCGGTGACGCGCTCCATGCGCACTTCGGTGTAGCGCATGGCCGCCGGCTCGTCGCCGTCGACCGAGCCGAAATTGCCCTGCCCCTCGACCAGCCGCACGCCCATGGAAAAGGGCTGGGCCATGCGCACCAGCGCCATATAGACGGCCACGTCGCCATGCGGGTGGTATTTACCGATGACGTCGCCGACCACGCGCGCCGACTTGCGGAACGGGCGGTTCCACTCATAGCCGTTCTCGCTCATCGAGAACAGGATGCGCCGATGCACGGGCTTGAGGCCGTCGCGGACATCGGGCAGCGCACGGGAAACGATCACGCTCATGGCGTAATCGAGATAGCTCTTGCGCATCTCTTCGGTGATCGAGATCGGGGTGATGTCGGACGGGGGGGCGGCCCGATCGTCAGGCGTGTCGGTCACTGGCTGATTCTAGTCTGTTGCGATGTTGCTGGTTTAGGCGATTTCGGCGGGTAAATCCAATCGCGTATATCCGGCCCGGACGCATGAAGGCAGCCATGAAGGCCATCGGCGCCATGTGCTAAGCCGCACGGCTTGTCTGGACGAAGCTTTCCTCACGACTTAGGTTCGCTGCTCCATGTGTCTGGGGGAGACGACTTCGTGGCCGATCGATGGAACCGCCTGAAATCCTGGATGTCCCATGATCGGTCTATCGGTTTCGGATTGGAGCATGTGGGGCTCTTCACCCTCAAGCGCCCGCGCACCGTCGCCGTCATCCTCGTCGCCTTCTCGATCCTGTGCTTCTCGCAGATACCGCGGGCCAATGTGGATGGCGATCTGCTGCGGGTGTTCGCGCATTCCGGGCATTATTACGACGCCTATGCCGAATTGTCGGAAACCTTCGGCACCTTCGAGAACGACGTCTATCTGCTGGTCAACTCGCCGCGGCTGACCGAGCCCGAAGTGCTCGAGCGGATGCGCGAGCTGGCCTTCGACCTCGAGCTCAACGAATTCGCGGTGGGCACGCTGTCGCCCTTCTCCCTGCGAAAACCGGACGGCAGCGGCGGCTCGGTGCCGGCGGTGCCCGAGGGCATGACCGAGCCGGCGCAGGTGGCGGCCGCCATGGCGGACCTGCAGCAGAACGACCCGATGATGCGCAACCTCATCACGCCCGACCTGTCGGGGGTGGTGATGATCATGTTCCCCAACCCCGAGATGACGCGCCAGCACGGCACGCAGGGCATGATCGAGAGCCTGCGCGAGATGGTCGCCTATTATCAGGGCGAAGACATCCAGGTGGAGCTGACCGGCCCGCCCATCTGGACTTCGGAGATGCTGAACGCCTCGATCGACGACCAGGTGAAGTTCACCATTTACGGCTTCGCGCTGGGGGCGCTGATCGCGCTGGTCAGCCTGCGCTCGGTGTGGGGGGCGCTGCTGGTGTCGGCGACGCCGTTCCTCGCCGTGATGTGGTCGATGGGCACGATCCTCCTGTTCTTCGGCTCGTTCTCGTTCCTGACCATCATCGTGACGACGCTGGTGCTGGTGATCAGTTTCGCCGAGAGCATGTTCTTCGTGTTCAACTGGCAGGCCTATTGGCGCGACGGGCTGGACCCGACGCGGGCGGTGGACGCGACCATCAAGCTGGTGGGGCCGGCGACCTCGCTGACCATGCTGGTGACGCTGGTGTCCTTCGCCTCGCTGGCGCTGACGCCGGGACAGGGCGTGCGCGAATTCTCGATGGCCGGCGCGATGGGCTCGGTGCTGATCTTTTTGTGCACGCTGACCTTCATGCCGCTGCTGATCAAGGCGGCAATCCGGCTGGGGCTGAAGCTGCCCAAGACGCCGAGCATCGCCCTGACGGCGCCCCTGCCCTTCTCGTGGTTCATCGCCAGCCGCTTCGGCCGCCCGCTGGCCATCGCGGCCATCATCACCACGGTGCTGCTGCTGATCCCCTATTTCCTGGTGGAGCCGCGCTTCTCCTTCGAGGACTACGTGCCGAGGGGCTCGACGGCGCTGACGGCGGCCGAGCAGATCGACGAGGGCGTGGGCGGGGTGGCGCCGCTTTATATCCGCGTGCCGCTGGCCGAGATGAACCCCAATGTGGGCGACCAGGATTACGAGACCATAAGGCGGGTGCACGAGATCCTCGAGAACCGGCTGGGGCAGAACAAGGTGATCTCGGCGGCGAGCTTCACCCATTATACCGAAGCCGGGTTCACGCGGGACGAGGTGCTGGACGCGGTGGGACCGTTCATGCGCCAGCGCTTCGTCACCAATGACGGCTCGCAGGCGCTGGTGACCGGCTTCATGCCGACGGTGATCGATTCCGACGATCTCAAGGACCTGGTCGAGGAGACGGAGGCGGACCTGGCGGCGGCGGGCGTGGCGGGGGCGGAGCTGGGGGGATTCCGCATTCTCACCACCTTCGCGACCGACGAGATCGTCACCAGTTTGCAGATGGACCTGACGATCAGCGTGCTGGTCAATCTGTGCCTGATCGGCTTCGCCTTCCGCTCCTATCGCGTGGCGCTGGCCTCGGCGATCCCGAACCTGTTCCCGATTCTCGGCACGGAAGCCTATCTGTGGGCGACGGGAGCGGGATTGCAGTTCACCACGGTGATCGCGCTGACCATCGCCTTCGCCATCGCCGTGGACGATACGGTGCATTTCCTGTCGCACTATCTGCACGGGCGGCGCGAGGAAGGGCGCGACCATATGGACGCCATCAAGCACACGGTGAGCCGGATCGGCGGGGCGATCGTCGCGACGACGATCATCTTGTGCTCGGGCACGGCGATCGTCGCGTTCTCCGAGCTGCCGCCGGTGGCGCTGTTCGGCTCGCTGTTCGTGATCACGCTGGCGCTGGCGCTGCTGGGCGACCTGTTCATCCTGCCAGCGCTGCTGGTGGCGGGGGGGAAATTCTTCCATCCGCTGGGCAAGCTGCGCGTGCGCACCGCCGACCATGTGGCGACGCCCGACGATCCGAGCGGGCGCACGCAGACCGTCACCGGCACGCAGCTCGAATGAGGCGCGCGGGCCGGCTTGTCGGGATATCGCGGCTGAACGTAGAATTGACGGCGAGGGATTCGGGGCCGGGGTTTCCGGCCAGGAGGTTTGAGTGAAGAACAGCTCGCAGATCAGCTTGCAGATCCTGCGCACCGCGCTGGCGGCGGCGGCGATGAGCGCGGGGATCTGGGCCGCGCCCGCGACGGCCGGCCCGCAGGAGGTCGCCCTGCTCCAGTCCTATGTCGGGGAGTGGCGCGGGCGCGGCACGATGACGGGGGCAAACCAGGAAACCGTGGTGTGCCGGCTGTCGCTGACCCAGGGCAACCAGGACAAGGTCAATTATTCCGGCCGCTGCACGGTGGCCGGCAACACGCTGTCGATCAACGGCACGCTGGCCTATGTCGACGCGGCGCGGCGCTATGAGGCGGCGATGACCACCAATGCCCAGTTCTCGGGCATCGCGGTGGGCCAGCGGCGCGGCAACGGCGTGGTGTTCAACCTGCGCGAGCGCGAAAGGGATGAGGGGCGGGATTTGACCATCAACGCCCAGATCGCGCTGAGCAACAGCGCCATCAACGTGCAGTTCCACGTGGTGTACGACACCGGCGAGAACCTGCGGGCCACGGTGCCGTTCTCGCGGTAGGGATATGAGGGGCGGCTGGAAAGCCGCCCTATTTCGTCACCGCCCCGTCGTCAGAACGGGATGTCGTCGTCGAAGCCGCTGGGCTCGAAGGCGGGGGCGTTGGCGGAGGGGCGGCGGGGGGCGCCCTGGCCGGGCTCGTTGCCGCCCTGGCGCGCGGGGGCGTAGCCGGAACCCTGGTCGGCATCGCCGCCGCGGCTGTCGAGCAGCACCATGGTGGAGTTGAAGTTCTGCAGCACCACCTCGGTCGAATAGCGGTCCTGGCCGGACTGGTCCTGCCATTTGCGGGTCTGCAGCTGGCCCTCGAGATAGACCTTGGAGCCCTTGCGCAGATATTGCTCGGCGACGCGGGTGAGTCCTTCCGAGAAGATCACCACGCGGTGCCACTCGGTGCGCTCGCGCTGCTCGCCGCTGGTGCGGTCGCGCCAGCGCTCGGAGGTGGCGACGGACAGGTTCACCACCTTGCCGCCATTGTTGAGGGTGCGGACTTCGGGGTCGGCGCCGAGATTGCCGACGAGAATGACCTTGTTTACGCTGCCGGCCATAGCCATCTCCAGTTCAGTATTCGAGGTCGGGCTTTAGAGCGCAGGTTTTGATGGAATCAGAACCTTCGCTCCAACTCTTCGTTTGCGCATCGGATCGTTCCGAAAACCGCTTCGCACTTTTCGGTCCGATGCTCCAGCCCATGCGGGGCCATAAATGGGCGCCCGAGGGCGACAATCAACAGCTAAGACGCAAGGTTTGCATTCCACTGCCAAAATCTGTCAGGGGAAGGCGCCACCATCGCGTCCCGCTTGACGGTGCGGCCCGAGTTCTGCTTATGTTCGCATAATCGATCCCGAACTGTCCATAGGCGTTTTGCCGGAGCGCCGCCGGCTGCGGCGCGCGAAACGCAGATTTTCCGCCGTCGAGCCCGGCGCCACCACCGAACGGAACATCATGAACGAGCGACCCTTCCAGCAGCGGCAGATCGTCATTCGCGGCGCCAAGGAGCACAATCTGAAGTCGGTGGACCTGGCGCTGCCGCGCGACAGCCTGATCGTGATGACCGGGCTGTCGGGCTCGGGCAAGTCCTCGCTGGCGTTCGACACCATCTATGCCGAGGGCCAGAGGCGCTATGTCGAGAGCCTGTCGGCCTATGCGCGCCAGTTCCTCGAGATGATGCAAAAGCCCGATGTCGAGCATATCGAGGGCCTGTCGCCGGCGATCTCGATCGAGCAGAAGACGACGAGCCGCAATCCGCGCTCGACGGTGGGCACGGTCACCGAGATCTACGACTATATGCGGCTTCTGTTCGCGCGGGTCGGCATTCCCTATTCGCCGGCGACCGGGCTGCCGATCGAGAGCCAGACGGTCAGCCAGATGGTCGACCGCACGCTGGAGCTGGCCGAGGGCACGCGGCTCTATTTGCTGGCGCCCATGGTGCGCGGGCGCAAGGGCGAGTACCGCAAGGAGCTGGCCGAGCTGATGCGCAAGGGGTTCCAGCGCGTCAAGATCGACGGGGAGTATTACGAGATCGAGGAGGCCCCTGCCCTCGACAAGAAGCTCAAGCACGACATCGAGGTGGTGGTCGACCGCATCGTGGTGGCGCCCGACCTCGCCGGGCGGCTGGCCGAAAGCTTCGAGACCGCGCTGCGGCTGGCGGACGGCATCGCGCTGGTGGAATTCGCCGACGAGACGGACGATAAGGGCGAGCCGCGCCGCATCACCTTTTCGGAAAAGTTCGCCTGCCCGGTCTCCGGCTTCACCATTCCCGAGATCGAGCCGCGGCTGTTCTCATTCAACAACCCGTTCGGCGCCTGCCCGGTCTGCGACGGCATCGGCACCGAGCTCAAGATCGACCCCGACATGGTGGTGCCGGACGCCAGCCTGTCGCTGGGCGACGGGGCGGTGCTGCCCTGGGCCAAGACCTCGGCACCTTATTACCAGCAGACCTTGCAGGCGGTTGCGGCGCATTACGGCGCGGCGATGACGACGCCGTGGTCGGAGCTGCCTTTCGAGGTGCAGCACGCCGTGCTCTACGGCACCAGCAAGACGCCGGTGGAATTCGTCTACAAGGACGGATTGCGCACCTATCGCACCAGCAAGCCCTTCGAGGGGGTGATCGGCAATCTCGACCGGCGCTACAAGGAGACCGAGAGCGCGGGCATGCGCGAGGAAATCGAGCGCTACATGTCGACCAAGCCCTGCCTCGCCTGCGGCGGCTACCGGCTGAAGCCCGAGACGCTGGCGGTGAAGATCGACGGGCTGCATATCGGCGAGGTGACGCAGAAATCCATCCGCACCAGCCGCGAATGGTTCGAGGCCCTGCCCGCGCGGCTGACCGACAGCCAGCGCCAGATCGGCGAGCGCATCCTCAAGGAGATCAACGAGCGGCTGACCTTTCTCAACGATGTCGGGCTCGACTATCTGACGCTGTCGCGCAATTCGGGCACGCTTTCGGGCGGCGAGAGCCAGCGCATCAGGCTGGCGAGCCAGATCGGCTCCGGGCTGACGGGCGTGCTCTACGTGCTCGACGAACCGTCCATCGGCCTGCACCAGCGCGACAATGCGCGGCTGCTCGAAACGCTGCGACGGCTGCGCGATTTGGGCAATACGGTGATCGTCGTCGAGCATGACGAGGACGCGATTCTGACCGCCGATTACGTGGTCGATATCGGCCCGGGCGCCGGGGTGCATGGCGGGCGCGTGGTGGCCGAGGGCACGCCGCAGGACGTGCTCGAGCATCCGGACAGCCTGACGGGCAAATATCTGTCGGGGCGGATGGGCATCCCCCTGCCCGCCGAGCGGCGCGAGCCGCCCACGGCCAAGAAGCTTTCGATCCGGGGCGCGACCGGCAACAACCTCAAAAACGTGTCGGTGGACGTGCCGCTGGGGCTGTTCGTCGCCGTGACCGGGGTTTCGGGCGGCGGCAAGTCGACGCTGATGATCGACACGCTCTACCAGGCGGTGGCGCGGCGGCTGAACGGGGCGCGGCTCAATCCGGCGCCGTATGAGAGCCTGACCGGGCTCGAATTCCTCGACAAGGTGATCGACATCGACCAGTCGCCGATCGGGCGCACGCCGCGCTCGAACCCGGCTACCTATACCGGCGCCTTTACGCCGCTGCGCGAATGGTTCGCCGGGCTGCCGGAGGCCAAGGCGCGCGGCTACGGGCCGGGGCGCTTCTCGTTCAACGTCAAGGGCGGGCGCTGCCAGAAATGCGAGGGCGACGGGGTGCTCAAGATCGAGATGCACTTTCTGCCCGACGTCTATGTGACCTGCGACGTGTGCAACGGCAAGCGCTACAACCGCGAGACGCTGGAGGTGCAGTTCAAGGGCAAGTCGATCTCGGACGTGCTCGACATGACCATCGACGAGGGCGTCGAGTTCTTCTCGGCGGTGCCGGCGATCCGCGACAAGCTGACGACGCTGCAGCGGGTGGGGCTGGGCTATGTCAAGATCGGCCAGCCGGCGACGACGCTGTCGGGCGGCGAGGCGCAGCGGGTGAAGCTGAGCAAGGAGCTTTCCAAGCGCGCCACGGGCCGCACGCTCTACATGCTGGACGAGCCGACCACGGGGCTGCATTTCCACGACGTGGCCAAGCTGCTCGAGGTGCTGCACGAGCTGGTCGAGGGCGGCAATACGGTGGTGGTGATCGAACACAATCTCGAGGTCATCAAGACCGCCGACTGGGTGATCGACCTGGGACCCGAGGGCGGCGATGGCGGCGGCGAGATCGTCGCGGTCGGCACGCCCGAGGACATCGCCGCAAATCCGCGCTCGCATACCGGCGCCTTCCTCAAGGAGGTGATGGCGCGGCGCGGGGCGACGACGCGGCAGGCGGCCGAGTAGCGCAGATCCGCATGGCAGGATGATGAAGGCGCCATGCGGTCCCTGCATGGCGCGAATGACGCCGCGCCGGTGGCCAGAGGGGGCGATTCGGCTCATGCTCCGAAGCGTTGCCACCTGGACAACGGAGCATGACAATGTTCGTACGAGCCGTCTGGCGCATCAGGCGCCTGGTCGATGTCAGGCAGCAGCTCCGCGAGATGGATGTGCCGACCACGCGCGATGCCGATCTGCTCGGCATCACGGGTCCGGACTTCTCCAAGATGACCCGGGGTCTGTTCGACCGCCAGTAATCCACACGTAGCGTCATCCGGGGAAATTCCGCCGCTTCCCTGAAACGGCGGGATTTTCTCGAGGCTTATCCGGCTCCGAGACCGCCAATGTCCGCGGGGATGCTTTCCGCGCGGAAAAACATCTGTTCATCAGCGCGACAGCCAAAACGGAGGTGCCCCGCATGCGCGGGGGTGCCCCCTGCGGCAATCGCGAAGTTTGCGGGATTGCAGCCGGGACTCTTCGTTTGGCCGCAGGGCTTAACCGGGAATGAACCGGCTCGGTTAAAGCCCTGCATGGTCTGCATACGTCGCTTGAGCTTTTTCGCACTGCTCATCTGGCCGGTCCTGCCCTAAATAACCAAGCGTAGCCAAAAAGGAGACATACAAATGGACATTCGCAAGACCTTCAAGAAGTGGTCGGCCTACCAGCAGACCGTCCGCGAGCTTACCTCGCTCGACAATCGTCAGCTCAGCGACCTGGGCATTTCGCGCGCCGATATCTCTCGGATTGCTCGCGACCATGTCAACTCGCTGTAATATCGCGCCTGCACACGGCCTGACACGCTTCCGAACACCCGCGTTCCACTAGGACGCGGGTGTTTTGCTTTTCGGGTTTCTATTTTTTTGGCTCGGGCCGCGCGAGCGACAAATGAAGGGCGCATTGGTGCCCCTCCTCGCGGCATGATTGCCTCGGCATCGCCGGCTTGATACATGCCCGCCATGTCGAAACTTTCTCCCATTCACATCGTCGGCGGCGGGCTGGCGGGTTCGGAAGCGGCGTGGCAGGCGGCGCAGGCCGGCGTGCCCGTGGTGCTGCACGAGATGCGGCCGGTGCGGCAAACCGATGCCCATCACACCCAGGATTTCGCCGAGCTGGTGTGCTCGAACAGCTTTCGCTCGGACGATCACGAGCAGAACGCCGTGGGGCTTCTGCATGAGGAAATGCGGCGCTGCGGCTCGCTGATCATGGCGGCGGCGGACCGGTGCAGGCTGCCGGCCGGGGGCGCGCTGGCGGTCGATCGCGACGGGTTTGCGGCGGCGGTGACCGAGGCGATCGCGGGGCACGAAAACATCACCGTGGTGCGCGAGGAGATCGCGGGGCTGCCGCCGGCCGAGTGGCAGAACGTGGTGGTGGCCACCGGGCCGCTGACATCGCCGGCGCTGGCGGAAGCGATCGGCAAAATCACCGGCGAGGATTCACTGGCTTTCTTCGATGCCATCGCGCCGATCATCCACAAGGATTCGATCGACATGGACATCGTCTGGGCCCAGTCGCGCTACGACAAGGCCGGACCCGGCGGGACGGGGGCGGATTATCTCAACTGCCCGATGACGCGCGAACAGTACGAGGATTTCGTCGACGCGCTGCTGGCGGCGCCGCTGCACGAATTCAAGGACTGGGAGAAGGTGCCGTATTTCGACGGCTGCCTGCCGATCGAGGTGATGGCGGCGCGCGGGCGCGAGACGCTGCGGCACGGGCCGATGAAGCCGGTGGGGCTGACCAATCCGCGCGACCCGACGGTGAAGCCTTACGCCATCGTGCAGCTGCGCCAGGACAATGCGCTGGGCACGCTGTGGAACATGGTCGGGTTCCAGACCAAGATGCGCTACGGGGTGCAGACCGAGATCTTCCGCCTGATCCCGGGGCTCGAGAACGCGCAGTTCGCGCGGCTCGGGGGGCTGCACCGCAACACGTTCCTCAATTCGCCGAAAGTGCTGACGGCGGATCTGCGGCTGAGGGCCGATCCGCGGCTGCGGTTCGCCGGGCAGATCACCGGGGTGGAAGGCTATGTCGAGAGCGCGGCCATGGGGCTGGTGGCCGGAAGGCTGGCGGCGGCGGACGCGCTGGGGCGCGAACAGCCCCTGCCCCCGCCGGAAACGGCCATGGGCGCGCTGCTGGGGCATATCACCGGCGGGCATGTGGAGGCGGAGGCCTATTCGGGGGCGCGCTCGTTCCAGCCGATGAACGTCAATTTCGGGCTGTTCCCCGAGGTGACGGTGGAAAAGCCGGAAGGGGTGAAGCGCTGGCGCGGGGCGGAGAAGACGATGGCCAAGCGAAGGGCGATCACCGGGCGGGCGCTGGAGGCGCTGCGGGAGTGGGCTTGAGGTCGGGGCTGCGGAGCGAAAAACGCCGTGGCTTCGGTGCCCGCGCCCTCGTGGTTCGAGGCTCCGCTTCGCTGCGCACCTCACCATGAGGGCTACGCGGATTCCGAGATAGGTTTAGCGCCCCACCCGCCAGGACCAGGCGGTCATGAGGATCAGCTTGCGCCAGTCGGCGAGGTCGGGGGGCGCGGCGAAGGGGGTTGGCTGGCGCTGCAACAGGGTGAGCTGGCGGCGGAGGACAGGGAATAGGGCCAGCGCCGGGCGCGTGGCGGGGGGGAGCGTCGCGAGGCCAGCTTCGGCCTTGTCGAGGTGGTCGCGCGCGATGTCGTGGAACTGACCGAAGGCTTCCACAAGACCCTCGCTGGTTCGACCCGAGAGGATTTCGGATTCCTGGACGCCGTTGGCGGCGAGGATCGTCCAGGGCAGGAAGATGCGGCCGCGGCTGGCGTGATAACCGAAGGCGCGCATATGGCCGATCAGCGCCTGGGCGACGCCGAGATGGCCCGAGGCGGTGCCGTCCTCGATCGGCTCGCCATGGTTGAGGATCATGGCGGCGAGCTGGAACAGGGTGGCGTTGATCTCGCCGGCATAGCCTTCCATGCTCGCCATGTCGGGCATGGGGTCCTGATAGAGATCGAAGCGGCGGGCGTTGATGAGGCGCAGCAGCGTGCCGGACGGCAGGCGGTAGCGGGCCATGGCGGCGAACAGGCCGGCGGCGACGGGGTTGGCTTTTACCTCGCCATGCGGCTCGCCCTCCAGCGCGTCGGCCCAGAATTGCAGGCGGATCTCGCCGGCGCGCGGCTCGTGGACGCGCTCGGCGGTCAGGGCGATCTCGGCGGCGAAGGCGTAGAGCGCGGCGACGGCGGGGCGGCGGTCGGCCGGCAGCACTAGCGTCGACAGATAGCGCTCGCGGTCGTTCTGGCGCAGCGCGGCGAGGACGGGGTCAGGCGCGGGCATTGTCCACGGCGATCAGCGCCGCCCCGACATAGCGCCGCTCGGCCAGCAGCACGTTATAGGTGCGCACCGCACCACCGGTGGCGATGGCCTCGACGATGATGCCGGCCGCGCGCAGGCGGGCGCGCAAAGCGGGATCGAAGCGCAGGATCGAGGTGCCGAGGCCGACCAGCAGCACGTCGATGCGCCCGGCATCGGCGAGGACGGGGGCAAAATCGGCGAGCGTCAGCGCGGCCGGGTCGGTGACCGGCCAGGCGGACATGCCGCCCGGCAGGCACAGGAGCGAGCCGCGATGCGACATGTCGGCGAAGCGGAAGCCGCCATTGCCATAGGCGTCGATCGGCACCTGGGCGGGCAGGAAACCCTGCCCGTCAGACGGCCGCGCCATCGGTGCGCTTTTCCGCCGGCGCCGGCGTCTGTTCCTCGGTTTTCTGCTTGAGGCCGAAATTGATCAGGATCGGGCCGTTGACGATGATCGAGGAATACATGCCAACGATCGAGCCGAAGGTCATGGCGATGACGAAGCCGCGGATGACCTCGCCGCCGAACAGGATGAGCGGGATCAGCGCCAGGAATAGCGTGAACTGCGTCAAGGAGGTGCGCACGATGGTCTGGTTGATCGACAGATCGATCAATTCCGGCAAGGGCATCTTGCGGAATTTGAGCAGGTTCTCGCGCACGCGGTCGGAGATGATGACGGTCTCGTTGAGCGACAGGCCGACCAGGGTCAGCACCGCGGCGATGGAGGACAGGTTGAACTCGATCCCCACCAGCGAGAACAGACCTATGGTCATGATGATGTCGTGCGTCGTGGTGGTGACGGCCGCCATGGCGAACTGCCATTCGAAGCGGAACCAGATGTAGAGCAGGATGGCCCCGAGCGCGACGATGACGGCGATGGTGCCGGCCCAGGCGAGCTCGCCCGAAACCGTGCCGCTGACCGCCTCGACGCGGCGCACCTCGTAGTTCTCGACGGCGAGAACGTCCTGCACGGCGCGTACGGCGGCCTGGTCGGCATCCTGCCCGCCTTCCTGCGCCTGGACGCGCACCAGGACGTCCTCGGGCGTGCCGAAGCCCTGCACCTGGACCTCGCCGAGATCGAGCTCGGCCAGCATGGTGCGGACTTCGCCGACATCGGCCGGGCCGCCGACATGCTGAATCTCGATGGCAGTGCCGCCGACGAAGTCGATGCCGAAATTGAAGCCGCGCGTCACGGCGGAGCCGATCGAGACGATGGAGGCGATGATCGAGAAGGCGATGACGTAGCGCGAAATCTTCATGAACGGGATCTTGGTCCCGTCCGGGATGAAGCGGAAATGCTGGATCTTCAGCGTCTTGGGGCGCGTGCGCTTGTACCACAGCGCCACCTGGAACGAGGTCACCGTGTAGGAGGTGAACAGCGAGGTCAGGATGCCGAGCGCCAGCGTGACGGCGAAGCCCTGAATGGGGCCGGAACCGAGGAAATACAGCACCAGGGCCGCGATGAGCTGGGTCAGGTGCGAGTCGATGATGGTGTTCCAGGCGCGGCTGAAGCCGGCATTGATCGCCTGGACCGGCGAGCGGCCGGCGCGCTGCTCCTCGCGCATGCGCTCATAGATGAGCACGTTGGCGTCGACCGCCATGCCGATGGTCAGGACGATGCCGGCGATGCCCGGCAGGGTCAGGGTCGCCCCGAGCGTCGTCAGCACGGCGAACATCAACAGGATGTTCAGGACCAGCGAGACGTTGGCGAAGACGCCCCACAGGCCGTAGGCGATGACCATGAAGGCGAGGACCAGCACGGCGGCGACCACGCCGGCGGTGAGGCCGGCCTGAATCGAGTCGGCGCCGAGGCTGGCATCGACCGTGCGCTCCTCGATGACGTCGAGGCTGGCCGGCAGCGCGCCGCCGCGCAGCAGCACGGCGAGGTCGTTGGCGCTCTCGACGGTGAAGTTGCCGCTGATCTGGCCGGTGCCGCCGGTGATCGGCTGCTGGATGACCGGAGCGGTGATGACCTGGTTGTCGAGAACGATGGCGAAGCGCTGGCCGACATTGCGCGAGGTGATCTCGCCGAAGGTAACGGCGCCGCGCGTGTCGAAGCGGAAGGTGACGACCGGCTGATTGGTCTGCGCATCATAGCTCGGCTGGGCATCGACGAGAGATTCGCCGCCAAGCGCGATGTCCTCGTAAAGCAGCTCGTTCATGCCGTCGCGGCCGGGCAGGATGAAGGTGCCGGAGGGAAGGCCCTGCATCTGGGCCTGCTCGGCGGTCAGCCCCGGATAGACCATGTGGAAGGTGAGGCGCGCGGTCGAGCTGATGATGCTCTTGAGCCGCTCGGAATCGCCGAAACCCGGAACCTGCACGAGGACGCGGCTGTCGCCCTGGCGCTGGATGGTGGGCTCGGTGGTGCCCAGCTCGTCGATACGGTTGCGGATGACCTCGATGGACTGGGCGACCAGCGCGCTCATGCGCTGGCTGATGCCTTCCTCGGTCAGGGCGATGACGAGGCGACCGTCGGGGCGCTGGCTGAAGGCGAGCTCGTTGACGCCGATGCCGCCGATCAGCGAATTGCTGATCGAATTCTGCAAGCTCTCGACCAGCGTGCGCGCCTGATCGGCCTGCTCGGCATTGGTCAGCTCGATGACGATGGCATTGTTCTGCCGCTCGGTGGTGATGATGTTGCCGATGCCGCTCTGGGTGGCGAGCAGGCTGCGCGCCTCGCGGCGCAGCGCGTTGAGGCGCTCGGACACCATGTCGTCGCGGCTGACCTGCAAGAGCAGGTGCGAGCCGCCCGCCAGGTCGAGCCCGAGAACGACCTGCTGGCGGGGAAGCCAATCGGGCCATGCCTGCAATTGCTGCTGCGAGAAGAAATTGGGCAGCGTGAACACGACTGCGAACAGCGTGACGGCTGCAATTATGGCGGTGCGCAGCGGCGAGAGATTGTGCATGGCAGGTCCGGAAACGGCCGGCCCCGAAGGGCCGGAGCGCGAGGGGTCAGGCTGGCTTGTTGTCGTTGACGGGTTCGGCCTTGGTGCGCACGTCGGCGATCATGGAGCGCACGATCTTGACGCGGACGCCCTGGGAGATCTCGACCTCGAGATCCTCGCCTTCCACCGCCTTGGTCACCTTGCCGATGATGCCGCCGGTGGTCACCACGGTGTCGCCGCGACGGATGGCGCCGAGCATGGCCTGCTGCGCCTTCATGCGCTTCTGCTGCGGCCGGAAGATCAAAAGCCAGAAGATCACCACCAGCAGGATGATCGGCAGCAGGTTGATCAGCATCACGTCGAGGCCGCCGCCGGCGGGCTCTCCTGCAGGCTGAGCATAGGCGGGAGTAATGAACATCAGTCTTGGCTCCGGAATCGGCTCTTATTGTTGGGGAATGAACGGGACGATCACGCCTTTTGGCAGGACACTTGGACGGAAATCAACGCTCCGGCCTACCCCGTTCAAATTCGCGCGGACTATATAGTTGGGGTCAGGACATTGCAAAGCCAATCGCGGCGCTTCCCATGCGCCCATCTGGCAGGCGATTGCGGCGAAAAAGCCGCGTTCCGCCCCACCTGGATATCCAAGGAAACACGTTACAGTGACAGCTCCCAAAACCGACGATCTGCACCTGGTTCTCGATCGAATCGCGACGGCGCTCGAACGGCTCTCGCCGGCCGCGCCGATGGATGCCCCGCTGCTCGGCGAGGCCGACGCCTATCACTGGGATGCGGCGAGCAGCGCGCTGCTGCCCGTCGAGCGGGTGTCGCGCGTGCCGCTCGGGCTGCTGCGCGGGGTGGACCAGGTCAAGACGCTGCTGCTGGCCAATACCGAGCAGTTCGCGCGCGGCCACGGCGCCAACAACGCCCTGCTCTGGGGCGCGCGCGGCATGGGCAAGAGCTCGCTGGTCAAGGCGATCCATGCCGATATCGCGGCGCGGCGCGACGAGGGCTTCGGGCGGCTGGTGCTGATCGAGATCGCGCGCGAGGACATCGAGAGCCTGCCCGTGCTGCTGCGCCGGATCGCGCGCGATCCGGCACGATTCATCGTGTTCTGCGACGATCTCAGCTTCGATGCCGGCGAAACCAATTACAAGGCGCTGAAGTCGATCCTCGACGGCGGGCTGGAGGGGCGGCCGGAGAACGTGTTGTTCTACGCCACCTCGAACCGGCGCCATTTGATGCCGCGCGACATGATCGAGAACGAGCGCTCGACGGCGATCAACCCCTCGGAGGCGGTGGAGGAGAAGGTTTCGCTCTCCGACCGCTTCGGGCTGTGGCTGGGCTTTCACAATTGCGACCAGCCGACCTATCTCGCGATGGTGCGCGGCTATGCCGACCATTACGGGATCGAGATCGACCCGGCGGAGCTGGATGCGAAGGCGATCGCCTGGGCGGCGGGGCGCGGCGCACGCTCGGGGCGCGTGGCGATACAGTTCCTGCGCTCGCTGGCGGGGGAGATGGGGAAGGCGAGCGAATAGTGAGTAGCGAATAGTGAGTAGTGAGTAGTGAGTAGGAAACGCGAAGGGCCGGACAGCGTCCGGCCCTACTATTCGCTATTCGCCACTCACTATTCGCTTCTTCTACTCAACTCGCCAGAAGCGGCATCGGGTCCACGGGGGTCGCGCCGCGGCGGAGTTCGAAGTGGAGCTGCGGGCGGCTGACGGAGCCGGTCATGCCGGCGGCGCCGACATTGTCGCCGCGATTGACCACGGCGCCGCGCTGCACGCCGATCGACTGCAGGTGGGCATAGGCCGACACATAGCCGTTGGGGTGGCGCACCAGGACGAGGTTGCCGTAACCCTCGACGCCGGAGCCGGTATAGATGACGGTGCCGTTCTCGGCGGCCAGCACCGGGGTGCCCTCGGGCACCTCGATATTGATGCCCGTGCCGCGCGAGGCGGCGAAATCGGTGATGACGCGCCCGGAGACCGGCCAGCGGAAGCGCTCGGCGCCCGACATGGCGGGTTCGGCGGAAGGGGTCGCGGCCGGCGCGGCGGCGGCGGGCTGCGGCAGCGACGCCTGCTGCTGCGGAGCGGGCTGGGCG
>JAEWHZ010000146.1 GCA_023387585.1 Pseudomonadota bacterium | reverse complement strand
CCGCCAAGGCGCCGCAGAACTGGCTCGGCTTTCCCGGCGCGGTGATCGCCGACCTGCTGTTCCAGCTGATCGGGCTCGCCAGCCTGATCCTGATCGTGCCGCTCGCCATGTGGGGCTGGGCCATGGCGCGGCGGCGCGCGATCTCGCGGCTCGGGCTGCGGGTGCTGTGCTGGCTCGGCGCCGTGGTGTTGGGGGCGGGCGTGCTCGCCTTCGTTCCCATGCCGCAGACCTGGCCGCTGCCCACGGGGCTCGGCGGGCTGATCGGGGGCCTGTTCACGGCGCTGGCCGGGCTCGTGACCGGCGACGAGCCGCAGCCGGTGACGGCGGCGCTGTTCGGCGTCATCATCGCCGCGCCGGCGCTGGCGCTGTTTTGGAACGCCATCGGGCTCGGCAGCGCGCAGCCGGTCGCCGAAACGGGCGGCGGCGCCAGGAACGCAGCGCGGGACGAGGCGCCGGCGCGCGAAGACACCGGCTCCGAGGGCAATCCGATCCTCGACATCGCCATTGGCGGGCTGGTGCATATGGGCCTTTCGGCGCGCACGGCCTTCCGCCGCGCCATGGCGCGCCATGCCGAAAGCCGTCCGGCGAAGCAGCAGGCGCCCGAGCCGGATTTCGAGGCCGACGCCGTGCGGCGCGAGCCGGGGTTCGGGATTTCGACCCGCGAGCCCGGCTTCGACGACGAGATCTATGCGGCACCTTCGCGGGTGGCGCTGCCCGAGGCGCATCCGCATGCCATCGAGGCCGATTATCCCGAAGACTCCTATGACGACTATGAGGACGAGCCGCCCTTCGCGCCCGATCCGGCGACACCGCTGAACCAGACGGCGCCGGTGCACGCCCAGCCGCAGCGCGCCGCGCCGCGCGCGGTCGAGGTGCGGGCGGACGGCACGCGGATCGGGGATTCGCGCTTCCTCGCCCAGCGGGTCGCGGCGCCGGCGCAGCGCCCGGTGCCGGGGGCGCGGGTGACCCGCGAGGCGCAGCCGGTGCTACCGCTCGACGAAAACTTCGATGCCGGCTTCGAGCTGCCGGCGCTGTCGCTGCTGTCCGAGGCGCGCCATGCCGCCCAGATCGAGGAGCACAGGCCCGAGCATCTCGAGGCCATGGCCCGCAAGCTCGAAGGCGTCTTGGAGGATTTCGGCGTCAAGGGCGACATCATCAACGTGCGGCCCGGCCCGGTCGTCACCCTGTTCGAGCTCGAGCCGGCGCCCGGCATCAAGTCGAGCCGCGTGATCTCGCTGGCCGACGACATCGCCCGCTCGATGAGCGCCCATTCGGCGCGCGTCGCCGTGGTGCCGGGGCGCAACGCCATCGGCATCGAGCTGCCCAACAAGCAGCGCGAGACCGTCTATCTGCGCGAAATGCTCGGCTCGGCCGATTTCGAGAAGATGAAGGGCAAGCTGCCGATCTGCCTGGGCAAGACCATAGGCGGCGAGCCGGTGATCGCCGATCTCGCGCGCATGCCGCACCTGCTGATCGCCGGCACCACCGGCTCGGGCAAGTCGGTGGGCATCAACACCTTCATCCTCTCGCTGCTCTACCAGATGACGCCCGAGCAGTGCCGGCTGATCATGATCGACCCCAAGATGCTGGAATTGTCGATCTATGACGGCATTCCGCACCTCTTGACCCCCGTGGTCACCGATCCCTCCAAGGCCGTGGTGGCGCTCAAATGGGCGGTGCGCGAGATGGAGGACCGCTACCGCAAGATGAGTAAGATCGGCGTACGCAACATCGACGGCTTCAACCAGCGCGTCGGCGAGGCGCAGGCGCGCGGCGAGAAGCTGACGCGCACGGTGCAGACCGGATTCGACCGCGAGACGGGCGAGGCGATCTTCGAATCGGAAGAATTCGATCTCGAGCCGCTGCCCTATATCGTCGTCATCGTCGACGAGATGGCCGATCTGATGATGGTGGCCGGCAAGGACATCGAGGGCGCCATCCAGCGCCTGGCGCAGATGGCGCGCGCGGCGGGTATCCACATGATCACCGCCACCCAGCGCCCCTCGGTCGACGTCATCACCGGCACCATCAAGGCCAATTTCCCGACCCGCATCTCGTTCATGGTGACGTCCAAGATCGACAGCCGCACCATTCTGGGCGAGCAGGGCGCAGAGCAGCTGCTGGGCAATGGCGACATGCTGTACATGGCCGGCGGCGGCCGCATAAAGCGCCTGCACGGGCCCTTCGTGTCGGACGGCGAGGTGGAATCGGTGGTGAGCCACCTCAAGAGCCAGGGCACGCCGGAATATCTCGATTCGATCACCGAGGAGGAAGACGGCGAGATCACGCCGGACATGCTCGGCGACGATTATGCCGGCTCGGGCGACGAGCTCTACGACAAGGCCGTGCACATCGTTTTGACCGACAAGAAGGCCTCGACCAGCTACATCCAGCGCCGGCTCGCCATCGGCTACAACAAGGCGGCGACGCTGATCGAGCGCATGGAGCAGGAGGGCGTGATCTCGCCGGCCAACCATGCCGGCAAGCGCGAGATCCTGGTGGGCGACAACGCGGACGGGTACTGATCCTGAACGGCGGCTGAACGGAACCTTCGCGCTGTCGCCGCAATTGTCAGGCGTGATCTGCACGATCGGGCCGGGTTAGTGTGGTCCGGCAGGAGGACGAGAAGAATGATTCGCCGCCAATTCCTCGCAGCCGGTGCGTCGGCGCTGATGATGCTGCCGCTGGCCTCGAAAGGCTTCGCGCTCGACCGCGCGCTGACGCCCGAGGAAGAGCAGCTGATCCGCGCCATAGGCGAGCACAATACCCAGATCCGCTCCATGGCCGGTCGCTTCCTGCAGATCGACACCCAGGGCGGGCGCACCGAAGGCACGTTCTTTCTCGAGCGGCCCGACAAGGTGCGGTTCCGCTACAACCCGCCGAGCCGCGAGGAGATCGTGTCGGTGGGGCGCGGCTTTTACGTGCTCAACCGCGAGCAGCGCACCTATTACGCCTATCCGCAGGATTCGATCCCGCTCAGGCAGTTCCTCGGCGACCGGATCGATCTGTTCCAGGCCAATCTGCAATCGGTGACCTCGTCCGACGGCTATCTGACGGCGACGCTGTCGGATGAGAGCCCGGCGGGCACGGTGAGCGTGTCGCTGATCTTCGACACCTCGACGCTCGACCTGGCGCAGTGGACGCTGGTGGAGCCCAACGGGTCGGAGCTGACCTTCTCGCTCTACGACGTCGAAAAGAACGTGCAGATTCCGCGTTCCTATTTCTCGATCGACGCCACCTACACGCCGGCGGATTCGAGCTAGTTACTTTGCGCCGTCCGATGGTTATAAGCGCCCCGCGGAGCAATCAGCGGGGCGTTTTTCATGGCGAGCGTGGTGACCTGGAACATCAATTCGGTGCGGCTGCGGATCGGGCTGGTGCTCGACTTCATCCAGCGTTTCGCGCCCGACGTGCTGATGCTGCAGGAGATCAAGTGCACCACCGACCAGTTTCCCGCAAAAGCCTTCGAAGAGGCGGGGTATCCCCATCAGGCGGTGCATGGGCAGAAGGGCTATCACGGGGTCGCCATCGTCTCGAAATTCCCGCTGGCCGATATTTCGAGCCGGGTGTTCTGCGAGATCCCCGATTCGCGGCACGTGTCGGCGCTGACCGATCTCGGCTTCGGCCCCATTAGCCTCCATAATTTCTACATTCCGGCCGGGGGCGACGAGCCGGACCCGGAGATCAACCCGAAATTCAAGCACAAGCTGGGCTTTCTCGAGGAGCTGACGCACTGGTTCACCGAGCCGCAATTCGCGCGCGGGCAGCTGATCGCCGGCGATTTCAACGTCGCCCCGCACGAGAATGACGTGTGGAGCCACAAGCAGCTGCTCAAGGTGGTGAGCCACACCCCGGTGGAGACCATGGCGCTCGACGCGCTGCTCAATGGCGGGCATGGCTGGCGAGACCTGGTGCGCCAGCACATCCCGCATGAACAAAAGCTCTATTCGTGGTGGAGCTATCGCGGGCGCGACTGGGAGAAGTCCGACCGCGGCAGGCGGCTCGACCATATCTGGGCCACCGCCGACATCGCCGAGCGCTGCGTCGGCGCCGAGATCATCAAGCCGGCGCGCGGCTGGACCGACAAGCCCTCGGACCACGTGCCGGTGATCGCGCGCTTCGCGGTGTGAGGGCGGGCAGGCCGCATTTTACGAAAAGCCGAAACAGATGATTCAGGGTTGGATAGCCCTGCGGTCCATCTTTCGCAACTTGCTGGCGGGCCGCGTTATTCTGCTTCCGAGATCAATGAGGAGGTAGGATATGCGTTTTTCAGCAATCGTCTCGGCAGCTATGCTGTCGGCATCGCTTCTGGGCTCGTCGGCCTATGCGGACTCGCTGCTCGGCATCATCGGTTCGTCCGATAGCGGCGCGCTCGTGACTCTTGGATCGGGAGAAGCCGGCACCAGCGGGGCGGTGAATGTCGGCCTCGGCGGCGGAGGCGGCAATGTCCTCGATGCCAATGTGCTGCCTTCGGGTGGCGGCGGCGACACCGGTGGCGGCATTGGCGCGATTCTCGGCGCCAATGTGTCGAGCGGGGGCGGCAACGGGCTGCTGAATGCCAATGTCGACGTGCTCGGCGGCACGGCCAATGCCAATGTCAATGTCGGCGGGCCGAGCACGATCGGCGTCGATATCGGCATCGGGGGTCCCGGTACGCCGGGCGGCCCCGGTGGTCCCGGAGGCCCGGGCGGACCGGGTGGGCCGGGTGGCATCATCGTCGGCACGGCGGGCGGCGGCGGTGGCGGGATGATGGTCGGCGGGCAATGCGTCGGCACCAATCCGAACCAGGCCGTGGCCCTGTTCGAGGGCAGCCGGATGACCGGCTGGAACCGCGCCAGCTCGATCGAGATCGTGCCGGTGCAGCTGTGCCCGGATGCGCGCAGGCAGGTGGTGAGCCATATGCGCGGCAGCAACCGCGTCGGCCCGCTGCAGTCGGCGGTGGCCGGCGACGATCTGGTGCGCGCCGCGCTCGGGCGCACGAGCTACGGCGTCGACCGCGTGCTCGGCGTCAACCGCTCGGGCAGCCGGCTGACGGTGTTCGTGTTCTAGGCCTTTGCGCTTCGACGGGAATGAAGGCGTGCGGGGGTCATGACCCGCACGCTTTTTTAGTCGTCTTTTTCTTCAGTCGTCCCGGGCCTCGATGGCTTCCATGTCGTCGTCGGAGAAGCCGAAATGGTGGCCGATCTCGTGCACCAGCACATGGGTGACGATGTCGCCGAGCGTCTCGTCGGGGTTCTCGGCCCAATAATCGAGGATGGCGCGGCGGTAGAGGTGGACGGTGTTGGGCAATTGCCCGGTCTGCGGCACGGCGCCGTCCTGGGCGAGGCCGATGCCGGTGAACAGGCCCATCAGCTCGAACGGGCTTTCCATGTCGAAACCGTCAAGGACGTCGTCCTCGGCGAATTCGGCGACCATGCAGCGCACGTCGCCGGCCAGCGAGCGGAAGGGCTCGGGCAGGGCGGCGAGCGCGGCGGCGGCGAGCTGCTCGAAGTCGTCGAGGGTCGGCGCGGTGCGCGCCGACCAGGGGCTGGGATTGGGTTTGGACCCGCTCACTTCCAGTCGCGGATGTCGACGAAATGGCCGGCGATGGCGGCCGCGGCGGCCATGGCGGGCGAGACCAGATGCGTGCGGCCCTTGAAGCCCTGACGGCCCTCGAAATTGCGGTTCGAGGTCGAGGCGCAGCGCTCTTCGGGGCGCAGCTTGTCGGGGTTCATGGCAAGGCACATCGAGCAGCCGGGCTCGCGCCATTCGAAGCCGGCATTCTTGAAGATCACGTCCAGACCTTCCTGCTCGGCCTGCTCCTTGACGAGGCCGGAGCCGGGCACGACCATGGCCGAGATGTGCGGGGCGATCCTGCGGTCCCCGATCACGGCGGCGGCGGCGCGCAGATCCTCGATGCGGCCATTGGTGCACGAGCCGATGAAGACGCGGTCGAGCTTGATGTCGGTCATCGGGGTGCCGGGCTCGAGGCCCATATATTCGAGCGCGCGCCATTTCGAGGTCCGCTTGGTCTCGTCGGCGATGGCGTCCGGATCGGGCACGGCGCCGGTGATCGAGACCACGTCCTCGGGCGAGGAGCCCCAGGACACGATCGGCGGCAGATTGGCGGCGTCGAGCACGACGACCTTGTCGAAATGGGCGCCTTCGTCGGAGTAAAGCGTCTTCCAATAGTCGAGCGCCATGTCCCATGCCTTGCCCTTGGGGGCGCGCGGGCGGCCCTCGACATAGGCGAAGGTCTTCTCGTCGGGCGCGATCAGGCCGGCGCGGGCGCCGCCCTCGATGGTCATGTTGCACACCGTCATGCGGCCTTCCATCGACAGCGAGCGGATGGCCTCGCCGGCGAACTCGATGACGTGGCCATTGCCGCCGGCGGTGCCGATCTCGCCGATGATGGCCAGGATGATGTCCTTTGCGGTGACGCCCGGCGGCAGTTGGCCGTCGACGCGCACCAGCATGTTCTTCGCCTTTTGCTGCATCAGCGTCTGGGTGGCGAGCACATGCTCGACCTCGGAGGTGCCGATGCCGTGCGCCAGGGCGCCGAAGGCGCCATGCGTCGAGGTGTGGCTGTCGCCGCACACGATGGTCATGCCGGGCAGGGTGAAGCCCTGCTCGGGGCCGACGATGTGCACGATCCCCTGGCGCCGGTCGAAGGCGTCGTAATATTCGATGCCGAAATCGCGCGTGTTCTCGGCCAGCGCGGCGATCTGCACGGCGCTTTCCGGATCGGGATTGGGCAGCGAGCGGTCGGTGGTCGGCACGTTGTGGTCGACGACGGCCAAAGTGCGCTCGGGGTGGCGCACCTTGCGCCCGCTCAGGCGCAGCCCCTCGAAGGCCTGCGGGCTCGTCACCTCGTGGACGAGGTGGCGGTCGATGTAAATGAGCGACGTGCCGTCCGCATTGTTCTGGACCAGATGGTCATCCCAGATCTTGTCGTACAATGTGCGAGGCGTGCTCATTTTTAGCCTTTTCCCGGAGCCTGAAACAAAGCCTGATATGGTGCGGAACCGGCAAAGTACCAGACTTCGCCGAAGAACCGATTCTAAGTTGCGGCCCGGCGGGGGTCAAGCCACATGCGTACCGCCGGGTACGGCGGAAGCGGTCACGCCATCGCGAGCCCGTGCATCGTGAGCCCGCGCGGCACGGACGAGCCGAAGACTGCGCATCAGCCCGAACAGGGTGGGGTCGACGCCGACCCTGAGGATGCACCAGGCGCCGATGACCAGCTGGGAGACGATGCGGGCCGCCATGGCGACGAGGGCGGCGCCGAGCAGCCCGTAATGGGGCAGGACAACGGCCTGGAGGGCGAGCCCGGCGGCGGTGATGGCGCCGAAGACGAGGACATAGGCGCGCTCCTGGCCGGTCATCATCATCACTGTGCGCGAGGGGCCGATGGCGGCTTCGACCAGAAGGCCGACGGACAGCACGATCAGGATCGGCCAACCTTCCGCAAAACCGTCGCCGAACAGGCCCATCACCGTGCCGCCGAAGACGAGGAAGAAGACGAAGAAGCACAGCGAGGCGAAGAAGCCGGCCAGCACCGAGAGCGAGGTGAAAAGCTGCGCCTTGGCGATGTCGCCCTCGTGATAGTGGCGGGCCAGCATGGGGGCGAGGGCGAGGGTGACGGCATAGCCGATCAGCGTCATCAGCCCGGCGGTGCGGAAGGCGTTGAAATAGACGCCCGCCTGTTCGGGCGAGACGAACAGCCCGACCAGCACCGTGTCGGCGTTGAGGGCGATGACGTCGATGACGGCGCCGTAGAGGAACCAGCGGCTCAGCGTGCCATGGCGCCGCCAATAGGTTTTCACGCCCCTGAAGCGCGGCAGCACGGCGAAGCCGCGGCGCAGGGCGATGACGGCCTGCAATGCGAGGACGGCGGCGAGCAGGGCGGCGGCGAGCAGTAGCGCCTCCCAGCCGTCGAGCCCCAAGCCGGCCGCAGCGAGCAGCACGGCGGCGCCGGGCAGGCCGAGGCGCCACAATATGTCGCGCGGGGCGAGCGCGCTCCAGATCGAGCCCTGGGCGCGCAGGGCCGAGGATTGGTATTCGGCGAGCGCCAGCGGCAGCACCAGGATGCCGGCGGCGGCGATGTGGGCATTCTTGCCGAAAAAATGGGTGACGACGCCGACAAAGGCGACGCCGACGACCAGCGCGGCGATGACGGCGCCGGCGGACAGGGTTACGGCGCCGCCGGCCCCGACCACGGCGCGGGCCTCGTCCGGCCGGCCGGCGGCGCCGGCCTCGGCATGCAGCTTGAGCACCGCCATCTGCTGGCCCATGCCGGCGACGACCGCGAGCATGGTGGCCAGCGCCAGCCCATGGGCGAAATAGCCGTATTCGAAGGGCTGCATGGTGCGCGCGAGCACGATGAAGCCGAGATAGGTCAGTCCGGCCGTCGCCAGCTTGATGCCGAGCGAGAACAGCGAGCGGCTCATGCCGTGGCGGACGAGGCCGGCGATTTCCGTGGGCAGGCGGTGCATGGCGCGTTCCGGGCCGCCGGGAGGCGGCAGCCGGCAGTTCTACCATCAAGGCCGCAAGGCCGGCGCGGCGATCGCTCGCGCTGGTTAAGAGGTCGGCACGGGGGCATTCGGCAGGATGCAGGTCGCGGCTGCAAGCCGGAGCGTGCGCATATCAGAACAAGAGCTCCAAGCCTTTGATTTTCAACGTTCCGATCGCAAAGTGGAAGCCACTTTTGCTGGAAACGCTTTAACGTCCTACGGAGGCAACAGCGTTTAGGCGCCGTTCCCCGCTACGAGGGATTCCAGCAGGGCATGGCGCGGAGCGGCAAAGGGATTCACCACGGTCACGCCGCCCCATGTGAAGCCGTGCTGAAGGTCTTCGGACAGGAGCAGCCGGCAGCCGGAGTGCGAGGAAGCGGAGAGGATGACCGCATCCCAGATGCCGAGCTGGTGGTCGGTCGCGAGGTCAGTCGCTGCCGTCATGACCGCGGGCGCGGTTTCGACGGTCGGGAAGGTATCGCGCCAGCCCAGAAGCGCCTCGCGGGCCTCGGCGCGCGATCGTCCGGCCTTGCGGGTCAGCACGTTGAACAACTCGCCCAGCACCTGGACGGGGATAACGACCGCTTCCTGCGGCAGGTCGCGCACCAGTTCGAGCACGATGTCGCGCTTTTCAATGCCGTTGACGCCCTCGGCATAGGCAAGGATGTTGGTATCGAACGCGACCTTCACCCCTCGTCCTCGTAAAGCTCGTCGCGCGTCCAGCGTTCGGCATCCATGACGGGCTGACGCTCGAGGCGCGCCAATAGCGCCGCCCGCGCGCCGGACACGGCGCCTTCGCGCCTGTCGGCGGGCACGATGCGCGCCACCGGCCGGCCATGGCTCGTCACCACATAGCTACGCCCTTCGCGCACGGTGCGCAGGATGAGGGAGAATTTGCGGTTGGCATCCGCTGCGGAAACGGTTTTGTCCATGGTCGCTCTCGCGGGGCAATCATGTAGTTATATTGCCTACAATAAGTGCGGGCGGGACGTCCTGCAAGCGTGCAAGCTCAGTGCCGGAAGTGGCGCATGCCGGTGAAGACCATGGCGAGGCCGGCCTTGTCGGCGGCGGCGACGACCTCGTCGTCGCGCACCGAGCCGCCGGGCTGGATGACGGCGGTGGCGCCGGCCGCGACCAGGGCCTCGAGGCCGTCGGCGAAGGGGAAGAAGGCGTCCGAGGCGGCAACGGAGCCCTCGGTCAGCGCTCCGTCGATGCCGGCGGCCTTCGCCGCCTCGATCGACTTGCGATGGGCGATGATCGCGGCGTCGACGCGGCTCATCTGGCCGGCGCCGATGCCGACCGTGGCGCCGTCCCTGACGAAGACGATGGTGTTCGACTTGACGTGTTTTGCTACTTTGGCCGCGAGCCGAAGGTCCGCGAGCTCGGCGTCGGTCGGGGCGCGGGCGGTGACGGGGTTCAATTCGGTATCGTCAGCGGTGCGGTTGTCGCGGTTCTGGACCAGAAGGCCGCCGGCGACGGATTTTACGACCAGGCCCTCGGCCTTGGCGTCTGCGAGGCCGCCGGTGATGAGCAGCCGCAGGTTCTTCTTGGCGGCGATGATCTGCTGCGCCTCCTCTGTCGCGGCAGGGGCAACGATGACCTCGGTGAAGATCTTGACGATCTCGGCGGCTGTCCCGGCGTCGATCTCGCGATTGGTGGCGACGATGCCGCCGAAGGCGGAGACGGGGTCGCACCGCAGCGCCTTGCGATAGGCTTCGGCGAGCGTCGGAGCGGTGGCGACGCCGCAGGGATTGGCGTGCTTGATGATGGCGACGGCGGCGCTTTCGCGGGGATCGAATTCCGAAACCAGCTCGAAGGCGGCGTCGGTGTCGTTGATGTTGTTGTAGCTCAGGGTCTTGCCCTGGAGCTGGGTGGCGGTGGCGACGCCCGGGCGGTTCTCGCCGGTCGCGTAGAAGGCGGCCCATTGATGCGGGTTCTCGCCATAGCGCATCACCTCGCGCAGCGAGCCGGCGAAGCTGCGGGTGGGCAGTTCGGGGTAGTCGAGGGTTTTCGCGAACCAGTTCGAGATCGCCGAATCATAGGCGGCGGTGCGGGCATAGGCCTTGGCGGCGAGGCGCTGGCGGGTGGGATAGTCGATGCCCTCGCCGGCGACTGCGTCGAGGATCTGCGCATAGTCGGCCGGATCGGTGACCACGGCGACGAAAGCGTGGTTCTTGGCCGCCGAGCGCAGCATGGCCGGGCCGCCGATGTCGATGTTCTCGATGATCTCCGGATAGGGCGCGCCGGAGGCGACGGTGTTTTCGAAGGGGTAGAGGTTGACGACGACGAGGTCGATGGGGGCGATCTCATGGGCCGAGAGCGCTGCGGCGTGCTCGGCATTGTCGCGCACGGCCAAAAGGCCGCCATGCACCTTGGGATGGAGCGTCTTGACGCGGCCGTCCATCATCTCGGGAAAGCCGGTGAGGTCGGAGATTTCTTTCACGGGCAGGCCGGCTTCGGCGATCAGCCTGTGGGTGCCGCCGGTCGAGACCAGCTCGACGCCGGCCGCGGCGAGCCCTTTCGCCAGATCGAGGATGCCGGCCTTGTCGAAGACCGAAAGCAAAGCGCGCTGGGGTTTTAGCGGGGCGGCCATGGCGGGGTTCCTTGGGGCTGGGCAAGTAGGCGGCTGCTAGCATGGGGAGGCGCGCAAGGAAACCGGCCCCGTTCAGGCGCTTTCCCTGGTAAAAATCCAGGCGAGCTCCAGGCCGTCGCGGGCTTCGGCCTCGATGACGATCTGGCGGGTGCGCTGGAAGCCGAAATAGGCGGACTGGCGCACGCTGTCGTCCTCGAACACCGTGCCGCCTTCCCACAGAAAATTCCACTTGGCGCCGTTAGGCAGCACGAGGCGCACCATGGCCTCGCCGGTGCGGTGCACGACGATGCCGGGGGCGAGATGGAAGCGCAGGCTGACCAGGCCCTCGGGCTGCCTGTCGCCGGCGCGGAGCACCTTGTCCTGCCCGA
>JAEWHZ010000143.1 GCA_023387585.1 Pseudomonadota bacterium | reverse complement strand
TCGTCGCTGTCGGCAGGCAGGAACTTGACGACCTTCTTGTACGGCGTCTCGACGAAGCCGTATTCGTTGACACGGGCATAGCTCGCCAGACGACCGATCAGACCGATGTTCGGGCCTTCCGGCGTCTCGATCGGGCAGATACGGCCATAGTGCGTCGGGTGCACGTCGCGGACTTCGAAGCCAGCGCGCTCGCGGGTCAGACCGCCCGGGCCAAGCGCCGAGAGACGACGCTTGTGCGTGACCTCGGAGAGCGGGTTGGTCTGGTCCATGAACTGCGACAGCTGCGAGGAGCCGAAGAACTCGCGCACGGCGGCGGCGGCAGGCTTCGCGTTGATCAGGTCCTGCGGCATGACGGTGTCGATCTCGACGGACGACATGCGCTCCTTGATCGCGCGCTCCATGCGCAGCAGGCCGAGCCGGTAGGAGTTCTCCATCAGCTCGCCCACCGAGCGCACGCGCCGGTTGCCCAGATTGTCGATGTCGTCGATCTCGCCGCGCCCGTCGCGCAGGTTGACCAGCGTGCGCACCACCTCGACGATGTCTTCCTTGCGCAGCGTGCGCACGGTGTCCGGCGCATCGAGCTCGAGGCGCATGTTCATCTTCACGCGCCCGACGGCCGACAGGTCGTAGCGCTCGGAATCGAAGAACAGCGACTGGAACATCGCCTCGGCCGTCTCCACCGTCGGCGGCTCGCCCGGGCGCATGACGCGGTAGATGTCGAACAGCGCGTCCTCGCGGGCCTCGTTCTTGTCGACCGCCAGCGTGTTGCGGATATAGGCACCGACCGTGACGTGGTCGATATCGAGGATCGGCAGCTCGTCGAAGCCGAGCTCGACCAGCGTGGCCAGCAGCTTCTCGTCGATCTCGTCGCCGGCCTCGGCATAGACCTCGCCGGTCTTGAGCGAAATGAGGTCCTCGGCGAGATACATGCCGTAAAGGTCCTCGTCGACCGCCAGCAGGTGCGTCAGCCCGCCTTCGGCGAGCTTCTTGGCCTGGCGGGCCGAGAGCTTCTTGCCGGCTTCATGGACGACGTCGCCGCTCTTGGCGTCGATAAGGTCGCGGCCGGGCTTGGCGCCCTTCCACTTCTCGGCATCGTAGGGAACGCGCCAGCCCTTGTCGGTCTTCTCGTAGCTCAGCTTGGTGTAATAGGTGTCGAGAATATCCTCGGCATCCATGCCGAGCGCCTTGAGCAGGCTGGTGACCGGGATCTTGCGGCGCCGGTCGATGCGCGCGAACACCACGTCCTTGGCGTCGAACTCGATGTCGAGCCAGGAGCCGCGATAGGGGATGATGCGGCCGGCGAACAGCAGCTTGCCGGACGAATGGGTCTTGCCCTTGTCGTGGTCGAAGAACACGCCGGGCGAGCGGTGCATCTGGGAGACGATGACGCGCTCGGTCCCGTTGACGATGAAGGTGCCGTTCGACGTCATCAGGGGCATGTCGCCCATATAGACGTCCTGCTCCTTGATGTCCTTGACCGAGCGGGCGCCGGTTTCCTCGTCGACCTCGAACACGATCAGGCGCAGCGTCACCTTGAGCGGCGCGGCGAAGGTCATGTCGCGCTGACGGCACTCGTCGACGTCATATTTCGGCGGCTCGAACTCGTATTTCACGAATTCGAGAGACGCGGTGTTGGAAAAGTCGCTGATCGGGAAAACCGACTTGAAAACGGCCTGAAGCCCTTGCTCGGGACGCCCGCCCACGGGCTCGTCCACGAGGAGGAACTGATCGTAGGAAGCCTTCTGGACTTCGATCAGGTTGGGCATCTCCGTGACTTCGCGAATGGAGCCGAAGGATTTGCGTACCTTGCGGCGGCCGTTAAACGTGGTAGCCATGAAAGCTCCTGGTGTTCTGCGATGTGTCTCGGAGGCACATGTCCAAAGACCCGACAATCAGCCGTCGGATATCGGGACATATGCCCTTGCTGTCTGGTCGTGCGCCCGAGCCGGAAAGCCTGCGGCTTTCCCGAACGCATTCTGGGGTAGGCGACGAAACACGCATGACCGCATGGGCGGCAACCGCCTCATTCGGCTCTGCGTGTTCTGAATTCTAGTCCGCAACGTCAAGCCGGCTGATCCGGCGCACCATTCCCCGACAGTTGCTATATGGGGAAAAATGAGGCGGCACAATGGCGCCGCCCCCTTTTTTGTACAACCCCGCCATGCGCGGGGGAGAACAATTACTTGAGCTCGACCTTGGCGCCGGCGGCCTCGAGCTTCTTCTGGATGTCTTCGGCCTCGGCCTTCGACACGCCTTCCTTGACGGCCTTGGGGGCGCTTTCGACCAGCGCCTTGGCTTCGCCGAGGCCCAGGCCGGTGATGGCGCGGACTTCCTTGATGACGTTGATCTTGTTGTCGCCGAAGGAGGCGAGAACAACGTCGAACTCGGTCTTTTCCTCAGCGGCCGGAGCGGCGGCGCCACCACCGGCGGCGGCGACGGCCACCGGAGCGGCGGCGGAGACGCCCCACTTCTCTTCGAGGAGCTTGGACAGCTCGGAGGCTTCCAGGACGGTCAGGGCGGACAGGTCGTCCACGAGCTTGGCAAGATCAGCCATTTTACAGGTACCTTGAGTTTCGGTTTCGGTTCGGTGTGGCTCCGGGCCCCGCGCGCGGCAGGGTCCGGAAAGGGCCCAGGATCAGGCAGCACCCTTTTCGGAATAGGCCGACAACACGCGCGCGATCTGCGCGCCCGGTGCCTGCGCGATGGTTGCGAGGCGCTGGGCCGGCTGCTTGAGCATGCCGGCGAGCGTTGCGCGCAGTTCATCGAGCGAGGGCATGGTGGCGAGCGCCTTGACGCCGTCGGCGTCGAGTGCGGTCGAACCCATCGCGCCGCCCAGAATGATGTATTTCTGGTTCTTCTCGGCGAACTTGGCAGCGATCTTGGGCGCCACCACGGGGTCTTCCGCATAGGCGATCACCGTCGGTCCTGTGAACAGGGCCGAGATGTCCGCGTTGTCGGTTTCCTTCAGAGCGAGCTTGGTCAGGCGGTTCTTTGCGACCTTGAGGTGCCCGCCGGCCTGCTTCACCTGCACGCGCAGGTCAGTCAGATCGGCGACGGACAGGCCGGTGTTGTGCGCAACGACGATCGACCCCACGCCCGTAAGGGCTTGCTGGAGCGATGCGACGGCTTCGCGCTTTTCGGCTCTTTCCAAAGCTAGTCTCCACATTCGGCCCATCGGCTTGGCGCCCATGGACCATGGCCAATGCCGCCTTCCCTTGCGGGACGACGACGGTTCGGGCATCGCCGGGGCGATGCCTTGCTGTGCCTGTAAACCGTCGGCCCGAAGGCGCTTGGCTCGGTTCGAACCGAAACCGGCGAAAAGCGGTTTCGTCCTCACCCCATCTGTGCAGGCTCCTTGACGGATTTAAGCGCCGCCTTGCGGAAGCGAACCGGCAGTCTCGGACAGGACTTCGCCCGCCGGCTGACCGGCAGGCGTTACGGGCGGCCGGGGCCGCCCGAATTCTTCTTACAGAGCCGTGGCCGGCTCCACATGCACGCCCGGGCCCATGGTCGAGGACACCGAGACGCGGCGCACATAGGTGCCCTTGGCGCCGGCGGGCTTCGACTTCATCACCGCGTCGGTGAAGGCCTTGATGTTCTCGAGCAGCGCGTCCTCGGAGAAGGACACCTTGCCGACGCCGGCATGGATGATGCCGGCCTTTTCGACGCGATACTCGACCGCCCCGCCCTTGGCCGACTTGACGGCGCCGGCGACGTCCATGGTCACCGTGCCGACCTTGGGGTTCGGCATCAGGTTGCGCGGGCCGAGGATCTTGCCCAGGCGCCCGACCAGCGGCATCATGTCGGGCGTTGCGATGCAGCGGTCGAAATCGATCTTGCCGGACTGGATGGTCTCGAGCAGGTCTTCCGCCCCGACGATGTCGGCACCGGCGGCGCTGGCCTCATCGGCCTTGGCGCCGCGCGCGAACACGGCGACGCGCACCGTCTTGCCCGTGCCGTTCGGCAGGTTGACGACGCCGCGCACCATCTGGTCGGCATGACGCGGATCGACGCCGAGATTCATCGAGATCTCGAAGGTCTCGTCGAACTTGGCGGTCGCGCGCTCCTTGACCATCTTGATGGCGTCGACCATCGGATACAGCGACTTGCGGTCGATCCCCTCGCGGCTGGCCGCGACGCGCTTTGCAATCTTGCTCATCTATCAGCCCTCGACCTGGATGCCCATGGACCGCGCCGAGCCGGCGATCATCGAGACGGCGGCCTCGATATTGTCGGCGTTGAGGTCCTTCATCTTCTTTTCCGCGATCTCGCGCAGCTGCGCCTCGGTGATCGTGCCGGCCGATTCCTTGCCCGGGGCCTTGGAGCCCGACTTGAGGTTGACCGCCTTCTTGATGAAGTAGGTCACCGGCGGCTGGCGCATGATGAAGGTGAAGCTCTTGTCGGCATAGGCCGTGATCACCACCGGAATGGGCGAGCCCTTTTCCAGCTCCTGCGTGGCCGCGTTGAAGGCCTTGCAGAATTCCATGATGTTCAGGCCGCGCTGACCGAGCGCGGGGCCGATCGGCGGCGACGGGGTCGCCGAGCCGGCAGGGACCTGGAGCTTGATATAGCCCGTGATCTTCTTTGCCATTGTGTGTCCTGTCTCATGCCACGAGTGGCAGATTGCCGTGGTGCGGGTTCAGGCGGACTGGCGGACCGCCCTGCCCTCCCACGGATTTTGCCGGCCGGGGCCGGCGCTCCCGGCTCAGGCCTTCTCGACCTGACCGTATTCCAGTTCCACCGGCGTCGGGCGCCCGAAGATCGACACCTCGACCTTGAGCCGGCTGCGTTCCTCGTCGACTTCCTCGACCACGCCGTTGAAGCTGGCGAACGGGCCGTCCGAGACGCGCACGCTCTCCCCCACCTCGAAGCTGATCGAGGGCTTGGGATGCTCAACGCCTTCCTGCACCTGCTGCAGGATCGCCATGGCCTCGGATTCCGAGATCGGCATCGGCTTGTTGTCCGCGCCGAGGAAGCCCGTGACCTTGGGCGTGTTCTTGATCAGGTGGAAGGCCTGATCGGTCATCTCCATCTTCACCAGCACATAGCCGGGGAAGAACTTGCGCTCGGCATCGACCTTGCGGCCGCGGCGGACCTCGACGACCTTCTCGGTCGGCACGATCACGTCCTCGAACAGATGCTCGAGCTTGGTCTGCGCGACCTTCTGCCGGATATCCTCGGCAACCTTGCGCTCGAAATTCGAGTATGCCTGAACGATGTACCAGCGTTTGGCCATGAACCGCCGCTCCAACCCTATTCGCGTCTGCCCGCTCAGCCGATCGACAGCATCATCGACACCAGCCACGAGATCACCGTGTCGGCGAGCAGGAAGAACAGGCTCGCCAGGATCACCAGCACAAGGACCATGACCGTCGAGATCAGAACCTCGTTGCGGCCGGGCCAGGTGACCTTCGAGACTTCCTGGCGAACCTGCTGGAAGAATGTGATCGGGTTGGTCCGCGCCATCGAGTTCCCTGAGTCGCAAATGCACAAAACTAAATGCCGCGCGGTTGTCCCGCACGGCCTGTGCGGCGCTATCTAGAGGTTTCGCCCCTCGATTGCAACACCTGCGCGCAGAATTCGCCGGCCCCGGCGCGCCATCGAACCGACGCGGCTTTGCGCCAGATCAAGGCCCGGCACCCGCGCCCCGCCTATCGTACTTCACAGTAATGAGGAGAGATCGAGCATGACCACGCAGTTCAAGGACAAGGTTGCAATCGTCACCGGCGCCGCATCCGGCATCGGCGCCACGCTTGCCCGGCAACTCGCCGCGGCCGGCGCCAGCGTCGCCGTCACCGACATCGACGCCGAGGGCGCGAAATCGCTGGCCGGCTCGATCACCGCCGAGGGCGGTGCCGCCATCGCCATAACCGTCGATGTGACCAGCCCCGAGCAGATCGAGGCGGCGATCGGCCGGACAAGGGCCGAGTTCGGCGCCCTGCACCTCGCCGTCAACAATGCCGGCATCGGCGGCGCCAGCGCCCCGGTCGGCGAATACCCGCTCGACGGCTGGCGCAAGGTGATCGCCACCAATCTCGACAGCGTCTTCTACGGCCTGCGCTACCAGCTCCCCGCCATCGAGGCGGCGGGCGGCGGCGCCGTGGTCAACATCGCCTCGATCCTCGGCTCGGTCGGCTTCGCCAATTCCTCTGCCTATGTGGCCGCCAAGCACGGCGTCGTCGGCCTGACCAGATCGGCGGCCATCGAATATGCCCAGCGCGGCGTGCGCATCAATTCCATCGGCCCGGGCTTCATCGACACGCCCCTGCTCTCCAAGAACCTCGAGCCCGCCATGCTGACCGCCATCGCCGCCATGCATCCGGTCGGCCGGCTCGGCACGCCGGACGAGGTAGCCGCGCTCGCCCTGTTCCTGCTGTCCGACGCGGCCAGCTTCATCACCGGCAGCTATCATCTGGTCGATGGCGGCTACACGGCGCAATAACCAGAACTAGCCCTCCAGCGCCGCCCGCACCCCGGCAAGCCGCTCGGAGGTGGGGCGGGTCGGGCGGTATTCGAGCCCGACCCGCCCGGCATAGCCCTGCGCGAATATCCAGGCCAGCCGGCCGGCGAGGTCGATTTCGCCGCTGCCCGGCTCGTTGCGCCCCGGATGGTCGGCGACGTGCAGATGCACCACATGCCCGACCCGCCCGGCCAGCACCGCTTCGCTCGATTCGCCCATCACGGCGGAATGATAGAGATCGTAGACCACGCCGATCTCGGGCCGGCCGACTTCGTCGACGATGTCGAGCGCCTCTTCGGTCGAGGACAGGAAATAGCCCTTGTGGTCGACCAGCGTGTTCAGCGGCTCGACGCCGAGCCTGATGCCGGTGCCGGCGAGCTCGCCGGCCATGGCCGTGAGGCAAGTGACGATGGCCTCATGCTGCGCCGCGCGCGACACGCCCGCGATCTCGTTGCCCACCTGCGCGATCAGCACCGGGGCGCCCAGCCGCTGCGCCACGACGATGGATTCGCGCAAGCCCGCAAGAACGGCATCGTGGTTCGCCGGATCGGTCAGCCCGCCCAGCGGCTCCGCCACCATGGCCCCGAGCGGCATGCCGGTCTCGGCCAGCGTTGTGGCGATGGCGTCGATATCCTTGTTCGACCAGCGCCAGAACTCGACCGCGTCGAGCCCGGCCGCCCTCGCCAGCCGGATGCGCTCGGAAAAATCGTCCGTCGCCTCGGCAAACAGCCATTCGATGCATGCCGAAAGCCGCATCCCGTCCTCCCTTGTTTTGTTGTTGTGATACAGTGCCGATCCGCGCTTGCCCAGCGCAGCGCTCAGCCCGCGTCGAGATAGCGTCGGACCACCGCCGCCTCGCCGCGCAGGGTTTCGGCGCGCTCACCCTGCCCCAGCCGCTCCATCTCGACGATGGCCGCCTCGCGCTCGCCCAGATCGGCGGCGATCACCGCCCGCACCCGCTCCGCATCGAGCGCCAGCCGCGCAATCTCGGCCGATCCGTCCTCGAATCGGGTTGAATCGGCCGGCTTGTGCCCATCCGGCAGCGGCGGCGCCTCGGCATTGTCTATGGCCGCCACCAGCGCCCGGATCGTCCGCGCCTCGTCGGAGCGCCGCGCCTTCATGGCGACGACCAGATCCGCGCGCAGGCGCGCCTTCATCCGCCCCGCCGCGTCATCCGCCATGCATCTCTCCCACACCCCTTGACCTTCCAACGTTTGGAAGCCCCATCTTGCGTCCCATATAGATGAGTATCGAACGAAAGGTGGCGAAAATGAACGCCCCGGCAAAATCCGATCCGGCCGCCGCAAGCCTGATCACCCTGCCCATCGAAGGCATGAACTGCGCCTCCTGCGTGGGCCGGGTCGAGGCCCAGCTGAAAACCGTGCCCGGCGTCGACACGGTCAGCGTCAACCTCGCCACCGAGCGCGCCGACATCCGCACCAGCCGCCCCGTCGCGCGCGCCGCGCTGGTCGAGGCGGTGGAGACGGCCGGCTATTCGGTGCGCTCCACCCGGAGCGAATTGTCGATCGACGGCATGAACTGCGCCTCCTGCGTCGGCAATGTCGAGCGGGCGCTGAAAGCCGTGCCCGGCGTCACCGGCGCCACGGTCAATCTCGCCACCGAGCGGGCGAGCGTCGAGGGCACCGCCGATGAAGCAGCGCTGGTCGCCGCCGTCGCCGGCGCCGGCTACACGGCGCGCCTCGTCGATCGCGGCGCCGACAGCGCCGACGAATCAGCGGCCCGCAAGCAGCGGGAGCAGGCAGGCCTGCGGCGCGACCTGACCATCGCCGCCGTGCTGACCGCGCCGGTCTTCGCGCTGGAGATGGGCTCGCACTTCATTCCCGGCATGCATGAGCTGATCATGAACACCATCGGCATGCAGTGGAACTGGTACATCCAGTTCGCGCTGACAACGCTGGTGCTGTTCGTCCCCGGCCTGCGCTTTTATAAAAAGGGCTTTCCCGCTCTCGCCCGGCTGGCGCCGGACATGAACTCGCTGGTCGCGGTCGGCACCCTGGCCGCCTATGCCTATTCGGTGGTGGCGACCTTCGCGCCCGCCCTGCTGCCGGCCGGCACCGTCAATGTCTATTACGAGGCGGCGGCGATCATCGTCACGCTGATCCTTGTCGGGCGCTTTCTCGAGGCGCGCGCAAAGGGCAGCACCTCCGACGCCATCAGGCGGCTGGTCGGGCTGCAGCCGCGTACCGCCCGGCTGCGCCGCGATGGCACGACGCTCGAAATCCCGGTCGGCGATGTCGCGCCCGGCGACGTGGTCGAAATCCGCCCCGGCGAGCGCATCCCCGTCGACGGCGAGGTGGTCGAGGGCGACAGCTATGTCGACGAATCGATGATCACCGGCGAGCCCGTGCCCGTCGCCAAGACCCCGGGCAGCGCCGTGGTCGGCGGCACCGTCAACCAGAAGGGCGCGCTGGCCGTCACCGCCACCGCCGTCGGCGGCGCCACCGTCCTCGCCCAGATCATCCGCATGGTCGAAGAGGCGCAGGGCTCCAAGCTGCCGATCCAGGCGCTGGTCGACAGGGTGACGCTGTATTTCGTGCCCGCCGTCATCGGCGCGGCGCTGCTCACCTTCGTCGCCTGGCTGGTCTTCGGCCCCTCCCCGGCCCTGACCTTCGCGCTTGTCAACGCCGTCTCGGTGCTGATCATCGCCTGCCCCTGCGCCATGGGGCTGGCGACGCCGACCTCGATCATGGTCGGCACCGGGCGCGGCGCCGAGATGGGGGTGCTGTTCCGCAAGGGCGAGGCGCTGCAACTGCTCAAGGACGCGAAAATCGTCGCCGTGGACAAGACCGGCACGCTGACCGAGGGCAGGCCCGCGCTGACCGACCTCGATATCGCCGAAGGTTTCTCGCGGCCCGAGGTGCTGGCCCGCATCGCGGCGGTCGAAGCCAGGTCCGAGCACCCCATCGCCCATGCCATCGTCGAGGCGGCGGAGGCCGAGGGTCTTGAACTGCCGGCGGTTCAGAATTTCGAATCCGTCACCGGCTATGGCGTTCGGGCCGAGGCGGGTGGCGAGCGCATCGAGATCGGCGCCGACCGCTACATGGAAAAGCTCGGGCTCGACGTCTCCGCCTTCGCCGACACCGCCGCGCGGCTGGGCGACGAGGGCAAGTCGCCGCTCTATGCCGCCATCGGCGGCAAGCTCGCCGCCATCGTCGCCGTCGCCGACCCCATTAAGGAGACGACGCCCGAGGCCATCGCCGCCCTGCACGATCTGGGGCTGAAGGTCGCGATGATCACCGGCGACAACCGCCGCACGGCCGAGGCCATCGCCCGCCGGCTGGGCATAGACGAGGTGGTGGCCGAGGTGCTGCCCGAGGGCAAGGTCGAGACCGTGAAGGCGCTCAAGGCCCGGCACGGCAGGCTGGCCTTTGTCGGCGACGGCATCAACGACGCTCCGGCGCTGGCCGAGGCCGATGTCGGCATCGCCATCGGCACGGGCACGGACATCGCCATCGAGGCGGCGGACGTGGTGCTGATGTCGGGCAGCCTCAGGGGCGTGCCCAACGCCATCGCCCTGTCGAAGGACACCATCCGCAATATCCGGCAGAACCTGTTCTGGGCCTTCGCCTACAACACGGCGTTGATCCCGGTTGCCGCGGGCGTCCTCTATCCGGGTTTCGGCATCCTGCTCTCGCCGATCTTCGCGGCCGGCGCCATGGCGCTGTCGAGCGTCTTCGTGCTCGCCAACGCCCTGCGCCTGCGGGCCTGACAGCCGCCGCTGGCGGCACAGTAAATCAAGGAGAACCCGCATGAACATCGGCGACGCGGCCCGCGCCTCGGGCGTCTCGGCCAAGATGATCCGCTATTACGAGCAGACCGGCCTGATCCCGCCGGCCGAGCGCACCGCGTCCGGCTATCGCGACTATTCGGGCAAGGACGTGCACATGCTGCGCTTCATCCGCCGGGCGCGCGATCTCGGCTTCGCCGTGGTCGAGATCAACGAGCTTCTCGGGCTGTGGCGCGACCGCGATCGCCACAGCGCCGACGTCAAGCGCATCGCCCACGCCCACATCGCCGATCTGCGTTACAAGATTCAGAGTCTCGAGCAGATGGCCGACACGCTGCAGACGCTGGCCGATTGCTGCGCCGGCGACGACCGCCCCGACTGCCCGATCCTCGCCGATCTCGAAGCCGCGACACCCCTCCCCGATGCAAGGAAGCGCACCGGGGCGGTCGCGCGCTCCTGACGCTCAGGCGCTGTCGCGGCCGATGATCTCGAAGCCGAGCCGCACCGCGCGCTGGCGGGGCATGTTTCCCGAAAGCCGCTCCAGCATCAGCCGCCCGGCCTCGACGCCGGTCTCGCGATTGGGAAAGCGCACCGTGGTCAGCGCCGGCCTGATCCATTGCGCGATCGGGCTGTCGCCGAAGCTGGCGATGGCGATGCGGCCGGGCACGTCGATGCGCAACTCCTGCGCATACTGGATGGCGCCAACCGCCACCTGGTGGCCGGCGAACATGATGGCGTCGGTTGCCGACGCCTCGCGCAATATCGCGCCCACCACCTCACCGCCATGCACCGTGCCGGGATCGCTCGAGATCTGGTAATGCCGCGGCGCGCCGATGCCGTTCTCCCCGCACACCGCCGACAGACCCTCGAACCGCGCCATGGCGCGGCTGTCATCGACCCCCGTGTGGCCGACATAGACGAAATGGCGCCGTCCGCGCGCGATCATGAACTGCCCCAGCGAGGCGCCGGCATCGAAATTGGACGAGCCGACGCTGACGTCGATCGGATCGGGATTGTAGTCGAACATCTCGACCACCGGCGTGTTGGCGCGCTTCAGCAATTCGATGCATTCGGGCGAATGATCCTTGCCGGTGAGGATGATGCCGTCGGCGCGATAGCCGAGGAAGGTACGCACCAGCTCCGCCTCGCCGCGGCGCGAGAAATACGAGTTGCCCAGCAGCAGCTTGTAGCCCGCCGGCTCCAGCACGTCGGCGACGCCCTGCATGATGATGCCGTGGATCGGGTTGGCGATGGTCGGCACGATGATCCCGACCACCATCGACTTGGCCGAAGCAAGGCTCGAGGCCAGCCGGTTGGGGATGTACCCCATTTCGCTGGCGATGCGCAGCACGTGCTTGCGGGTCTTTTCCGAGACGCGGTTGGGATTGCTCAGCGCGCGCGACGCGGTGATCGTCGACACGCCGGCCGCCTCGGCGACCTCCTGCAGACGCACCGCCGGCAGGGCGTCCCTGGTGTTCTGGTCGTTCATCGCGATGCTTGACGCCCCGTGAATGAGAGTGCTATGCCCTCGCTATGGACAGCGCTATCCATACTGTCCAAATGCGACGATCCATCAAGACAACCAACCTGACCTAACGCGGAAAACATCGCGAAAACGGCAGGTTGACGGAGCGGCACAATTTGGACAGCGCTATCCAAGGAGGGGAAGAATTGCGCAAAGTGAAAGCCGCCGTTCTGGGCGCTGGCTGGTACGCCGCGCAGAACCACATTCCCGCGCTGGCGGCGCGCGAAGAGGTCGTGCTGGACGGCGTCAGCCGCCTCGGCGCCGACGAGCTCGAGCGGGTTCGTGCGCATTTCGGTTTTGCCTTCGCGTCCGAGGAGTCCATGGCCGTGCTGGCGCGCCGGCCGGACATCGTCGTCGTCGCCACCCCGCATCACTTGCACTATAGCCTCGCAAAGGCCGCGCTCGAAGGCGGCGCGCATGTTTTGTGTGAAAAACCCATGACGCTCGATCCCGCCGAGGCCTGGGATCTCGTCCGTATCGCCGAGCGCAACGAGCGCCATCTGCTCGTCGCCAATGGCTACCAGTATCTGCCCCAGGTCGACGCCCTGCGCGCCCGCATCGCTTCCGGCGCCATCGGCTCCATCGAGCATGTCATGGCCAGCTTCATCTCCGTGACCCGCGACGTCTTCCATGGCGAGCGCGGGCTCGACCAGTGGCAGACCACCTTCTTCCGGCCCGAGCGCACGACCTGGCAGGACCCAGCGCGCGGCGGCGGCTTCGCCTATGGCCAGCTCTCGCACGGGCTGGCGCTGATGTATTTCCTCACCGGCCTGTCGCCGGTCTCGGCCTCGGCCCACACCTTCGGGTTCGACGGGGTCGATCTCGCCGATGCCGGCGCCATCCGCCTGTCGAACGGCGCCGTGGCCAGCGTCTCGGGCGCGGCCGCCATGCCGCAGGGCAATCGCGGGCTGATGCGCCTGTTCATCGCCGGCAGCGAAGGCGTGCTGATCGCAGAATTCGACAAGGATTTCTGCGAAATCCGCCGCAATGACGGTTCGGTCGAACAACTCGAAATCCCCTCCGGCGACTGGGTCTACAACTGCCGCGGCCCGGTGGATGCGCTGGTCGACCTCGCGCTCGGCAAGGGCGAAAATCTCTCGCCCGGCCGCATCGGTGCCGAGACCACGGCGACCATCGCCGCCATGCTCGCCTCCGCCCGTACCGGCGGCAACGCGCAGACGGTGGAGACGGTGGAGACGGGACCATGACCGATTGGAGCCGCTACCATGTCAGCGCCTTCGTTCTGCATGTGCGCGAGGGCAAGACGGAAGAATACCGCCGCCGGCACGCCGAGCTGTGGCCCGAAATGGCCGACGCCCTGCGCGCATCCGGCGTCGTGCACTACGACATCTTTCTCGATGAGGCCGGCCGGCGCGTCTTCGGTCACCAGCTCCGCCTCGCCCCACCCGACCCCGCCTCGCCCGAGCATCCCGTCATCCTGCGCTGGCGGCAGTCGATGGCCGGCATCCTGGAAATGGATGGCGACCACCCCCGAAGAACCCCGATCGAGCACGTGTTCCACCTGACCGCCTGACCGCCGCTCGAACGGATATCGAAACCTGGAGGAGAAACCATGATGAAACTGTCGAGGCTTCTGGGCGCCACCGCGCTCACCGCCGCGATGCTGGGAAGCGGCCTCGCCGTGGCCCAGGACGTGCCGGAGGTTCCGCGCAACCGCACCCTGATCAGCCAGGGCTGGGACTATTACAACGCCGTCCCCTCGGTGGACAATTTCAACCCCTATGCCGGCGTGCTGCTGCACCAGCGCAATTCGCTGCACTACACGGTGTATGAATCCCTGTTCTACACCAACCACTTCACCAATGAGCTGATCCCCTGGATCGGCGAGAGCTACGACTACAACGACGATTTCACCGAGATCACCATCCACCTGCGCGACGGCGTGACCTGGAGCGACGGCGAACC
>JAEWHZ010000365.1 GCA_023387585.1 Pseudomonadota bacterium | reverse complement strand
GTCATTGTCCATCCCGCGCCGCAGCCGGCGCGTCCTTTAGCTGAGAAATGAAGGGGTGATCACTCGGCCGTTGGCGCGGCGTCGTCGAGCAGTTTCATGCCCACGACGTTGAAGCCGGCATCGACATAGTGGATTTCGCCGGTGACGCCGCCGGCGAGGTCGGAGAGCAGATAGGTGGCGGCGCCCCCCACATCGTCGATGGAGACGTTCTTGCGCAGCGCCGAATTGGCTTCCTGCCAGTGCAGCATGTCCCGCAGGCCCGAAATGCCCGAGGCAGCGAGAGTCTTGATGGCGCCGGCCGAAATGGCGTTGACGCGGATGCCCTTCTTGCCCAGGTCCACGGCCAGATAGCGCACCGAGGCCTCGAGCGCCGCCTTGGCCACGCCCATGACGTTGTAGTTGGGCACATATTTGACCGAGCCGTAATAGGTCAGGGTCAGCAGCGCCCCGCCCGGGTTCATCAGCGCTTCGGCACGCCGCGCCACGGCGGTGAAGGAATAGACCGAGATGTCCATGGTCAGGGCGAAATTGTCCCGGCTGGTCTCGATATAGCGGCCCTCCAGCTCATCCTTGTTGGAAAAGCCGATGGCGTGGACGACGAAGTCGAGCGAGCCCCACCGGTCCTTGAGCTGGCGGAAGGTCTCGTCCATGGCCGCCTCGTCGGTCACGTCGCATTCGACGAGGAAGTCCGAGCCCAGTTCGGCCGCCAGCGGCTCGATGCGGCGCTTGAGGGCCTCGCCCTGATAGGAAAAGGCCAATTCGGCACCCTGGGCGTGGAGCTGCCGGGCGATGCCCCAGGCGATCGAGCGGTTATTGGCCAGGCCCATGATCAGCCCGCGCTTGCCTGCCATCAATCCGGTGGACATTCTGGGTCTTTCCTTGTCTGGAGTCGTTTGCCCGGTTGTGGCACATGGGAGCCGGGGCGGGCAAGCGCGCGCCCGGGCCGGGTTCCAGTTTCACGGGAGTTTTCCATGTCCCTCTCCGCCGCCGCGATCGTTTCCGCCCTCGAGGGCCTGCTGGGCCCGGCCGGGGTGATCGGGGCGCCGGAGCGGATGGGCGCCTTTCTCAACGAGCCGCGCCGGCGCTTCCACCGGACCGCGGCGGCGGTGGCGGTGCCGCCCGATCGGGCGGCGGTGCAGGCGGTCATGCGCTGGGCGCACGAAAACCGCGTCGCCATCGTTCCCCAGGGCGGCAATACCGGGCTGGTGGGCGCGCAGGTGCCGGCGCGGGGTGACGAGGTGATCCTCAGCCTCGCCCGGCTCGACGAGATCCGCTCCCTCGATGCCGGGGCCGGGGTCATGGTGGCCGAGGCCGGAGTGATCCTCGAAAACGCCCACAAGGCGGCCGAGGCGGCGGGCGCCATGTTCCCGCTCTGGCTGGCCTCGCAGGGTTCGGCCCGCATCGGGGGCGTCCTCTCCTCCAATGCCGGCGGGGTCAATGTGCTGGCCTATGGCAATGCGCGCGAGCTGACCATGGGCGTCGAGGCGGTGCTGGCCGATGGCCGGCTCTATAACGGCCTCACCGCCCTCAAGAAGGATAATACCGGCTACGATCTCAAGGATCTGCTGGTGGGGGCCGAGGGCACGCTGGGCGTCATCACCGCCGCCAGCCTCAAGCTGTTTCCCCTGCCCCGGGATTACGAGACGGCGCTGGTCAATCTCGATTCCCCCGACATGGCGCTGGCGCTGTTCCGGCTGCTGCGCCAGCGCGCCGGGGCCCGCCTCAACGCTTTCGAGCTCATTCCCCGTATCGGGCTCGACATCCAGCTCCGGCACGGGATGCTCGATGCCGATCCCAGCGCCGGCCTCGCGCCCTGGTACGGTCTGGTGGAAATCTCCCGCATGGAGGGCACCGCCCCCGGAACCCTGGCGGAGATTCTCGAAGCCGCCTTCGAAGCGGGCCTCCTAACCGATGCGGTCATCGCCGAATCGCTGGCCGACCGCACCCGCATGTGGGCGTTCCGCGAGCAGATGAGCGAATGCCAGTCGCGCGAGGGCGCCTCGATCAAGCACGACGTATCGGTGCCGATCGCCGCCATCCCCGAGCTGATCGCGCGCGGCAGCGCCGCAGTCGAGAAGCTGGTGCCAGGCATCAGATCGGTACCATTCGGGCATATGGGCGACGGCAATATCCACTTCAACTTCTCCCAGCCGGCGGGCGAGGACCCGAAAGCCTTCCTCGCGCGCTGGGACGAGGCCGTGCACGAGGTGATCTATGAGGTGGTGCTGTCGCTGGGCGGCTCGGTCTCGGCCGAGCACGGCATCGGGCAGATCAAGGTCGACCTGCTGGAGCAGGTCAAGGACAAGGTGGCGCTCGACATCATGCGCACCATCAAGCGCACGCTCGACCCGAAAAACATCCTCAATCCCGGCAAGGTGCTCGCCCCGGATTGAGGATCAGCCGGCGATCTTCGAGAAATCCGCCACCTCGTGCATGGCGTTGCGCAAAGCGGCCAGCAGTTCGAGCCGCCGCCGACGCACATCGGCATCGGAGTCGTTGACCAGCACCGCTTCGAAGAAGGCGTCGACCGGCGCGCGCAGCGCCGACAGCGCCGACACGGCAGCGGCGAAATCGCCCTGCCCCAAGGCCGCGACGACTTCGGTCTCCGCCCGTGCGATGGCGGCCGACAACTCGCGTTCCTGCGGCAGGCCCTCGTCGGACAGCGCGCCAGCATAGGCAGTGCCGTCCTTCTTCTCCTCGGCGCCGAGAATGTTGGCGGCGCGGCGATAGCCGGCGAGCAGGTTGGCGCCGTCCTCGCTGGCCAGCAGCGCCGACAGCGCCTCGACGCGGCGGGTGATGTCGAGCAGATCGTCGCTGTCGGGCGCGATCACGGCATCCACCAGATCGTGCCGTGCGCCCTGGTCGCGCAGCGACACCTTCAGCCGGTCATGGAAGAAGGCCAGCAGGTCGCGCTCCACGCCCGCCGGATCGGAAGGCACCGAAACAGCGCCGATGGCCGTGCGGATCAAGGCGCCCAGCCGCAGCGCCAACCCGTTCTCCACCACGATGCGGATGACGCCCAGCGCCGCGCGGCGCAAGGCGAAAGGATCGCGCGAGCCGGTCGGCTTTTCGTCGATGGCCCAGAAGCCGGCGAGCAGATCGAGCTTGTCGGCCAGCGCCACGGCGATCGACACCGGCTCGGTCGGCACGCGGTCGGACGGGCCGAGCGGGCGATAGTGCATCTCGATGGCGTCAGCGATCGCGGAAGGCTCGCCCTGCGCGGTGGCATAATAGCGCCCCATCAGCCCTTGCAGTTCAGGGAACTCGCCGACCATGCCGGTGACGAGATCGGCCTTGGCCAGAAGGGCGGCGCGGCGCGCCTCGGCCGCATCGGCGCCCACCAAGGGCGCGATCTCGCCGGCCAGCGCCTCGAGGCGGGCGATACGCTGCGCCTGGCTGCCGAGCTTGGCGTGGAACACAGAATCCGCCAGCCGCGGCAGGCCGTCCTCCAGCGGAGTCTTCAGGTCGGTCCTGTAAAAGAACATGGCATCCGACAGGCGCGAGCGGATGACGCGCTCATTGCCGGCCACCACCTGCACGCCGCCATCCGTAGCCAGCGTGTTGGCGGTGATGATGAAATTGGGCGCCAGCCTGCCATCGGCCGAGCGCAGGCAGAAGCATTTCTGGTTGGCACGGATGGTGGCGATGATCACCTCTTCGGGCAGTTCCAGGAAGGCCGGATCGAACGATCCCATCATCACCACCGGCCATTCGACCAGCCCCGCCACCTCTTCGAGCAGGCCGTCGTCGGTGATCACCTTCAGCCCTTGCGCGAAGGCGAGGCTGTCGGCATCGGCGCGGATGATGTCCTTGCGCCGGTCGATGTCGAGCACGACATGGGCGCGTTCGAGCGCCGTCACATAATCATCGAACCGCCGCACGCGGATCGGTTCGGGCGACAGGAAGCGGTGGCCATAGGTGGTCTGCCCGGCCTTGAGCCCCTCGACCTCGAATCCGACCACAACCGGGTCTTCCGTATCCGGCCCGAAGGTCGCCGTGATGGCGCGCAGCGGGCGCACCCAGTTGAACGAACCGGTGCCCCAGCGCATGGATTTGGGCCAGGGGAAATCCGCGAGCAGTTTCGGCAGCAGTCGCGCCAGAAGCTCGACCGCCTCGACGCCCGGCTTTTCGATGCGCGCCACGTAGAAATCGCCCTTCTTAGGGTCGGATTCGATGGCGGCATCCTCGATGCGCGACAGCCCGGCCGCGCGCAAAAAGCCGTCGATCGCCGGCTGCGGCGCACCGACCTTGGGCCCCTTTCGCTCCTCGCGCGTATCCGGGGAACGCACCGGCACGCCCGCCACGGTCAGCGCCAGCCGGCGGGGCGTCGCGAAGGCGCGCGCGCCCTCGTAGAGCAGACCCGCATCGACCAGCGCGCCGGTCACGGCCTTCCTGAGGTCCTCGGCGGCGCGGCGCTGGAAGCGCGCGGGAATTTCCTCGGAGAAAAGTTCAAGCAGCAGTTCGGGCATGGTCGTACCGGGGTGAGACTGGCGCTGTGCTTACCCATTGGGGCGGGCGCTGTCCACGTCCTACCAGCCACCGCCTCCACCGCCGCCACCGCCTCCACCGGACCTGCCGCCGCCACCGAACCCGGAGGAAGACGAGGTCGAAGGCTGGGCGGCGACCATGGCGGCGCTCATGGCGCTTGCGGTGCTCGACACGCTGCGCGCCAGCTCGGACGGGGCGAAGCCGCGCCCACCCGAACCGCGATACCAGTGCGGCGCATAGGTGTCGCCCGTCACGCCGGCGACGGCATTGCGCGCCAGCTCGGCCTCAAAATGCTCGGTCCAGGGCTTTTCGACGCCGAGCGCGACGGCATAGGGCAGGATGCGCTCGAACCGCTCGACGGTCATGGGCGGCTCGCCGGTGATGTTGAGCCGCTCCTTCTCGGCGGTGTCGAGATAGAGCTTGAAGCCATCGATCTCGTCCATCACCTTGCGCCCCTGCACGGTCGGCGCGCGCATCAGCACGGCGAACAGGATGCAGATGGCGACGATGCTGACGGCTGCGATCAACCCGGTCGAGACCAGCGCATTGGTCGAAAGCGCGCCGAACCCGCCGGCCATGTTGACGCCGACCCCGGCGATCCACACGCCGACGAACAGGAACTGCACCTTGTTGCCCCCCGACCAGGCGGAGCGGAACAGGGTGACGGCGATGCCGAGGAAGATGCCGAGCACGCCCGCGAGGATGAGAAAGGCCAATTCGAGATAGCCGAGCCACACCATGGCCGCCAATGCCAGCGCGGCGATGGCGAAGCCGAGCACGGAATAGCCCAGATGGTCGCGGAACCATTTGTGCCGGTTCTCGGTCTCGACGGCATTGGTGAATTCGGTCCGCTTCTGGGCCAGCAGCGAGCCTACCGCCTTGCCGATGGTCAGCGACTGGCGGCTCTTGAGAAAGCCGAACAGCACCGCCTCGCCGGGCGGCAGCGGTTCCTGCGGTTCCCGGCCGGTCTTCGTCAGCGTCAGGCCAGCTTCTGCGTTGTCGATGGTCACCAGTTCCTTCACCCCGAGGTTGAAGGCACTGGCGGTGAAGGCTGTCCAGCCGCGCCAGCCCCAGTAATGCACGTAATGCGTCAGGGCCGGCGAGAAGCCCTGGGGCGGATGGAATAGCGGGATGATGGTGCCCCTGGGCGGATCGCGCCCCACCGCCCTCCAGGCCAGCGAGAAATAGCCGAGCACAAGCAGCACCAGCGCCATGGGCACGATGACGTCCTGGCGATCCGCGAACCAGTGCGCGAGCCGGGTGATGCCCTCGGGCTCGACCAGAACGCCCTTGGCCATGCTCACCGAGACGGTCAGCCCCTCCCCCGCCGCGAGCGGCCGCGTGGCGCGGATCACGACGCGCCCGTCTGGCCCGCTCGAAACGCTTACCGCCTGCTCGGACGAGCCCGGCCGGCCGGTATAACCCTGCACGTCCACGACCGCCGCCCCTTCCGGCAGCCGCACGCTGGCGACGGCGCCGAGGATGGGGAATATCCAGTAATTGCCGGTAGCGTTGAAATAGAGCTCGTCGTAATCGGCGAAATAGCGCGCCATGCGGCTCATGGTGTAGCGCACCACATAGCGATGCTGGCCGCGCGAAACGAAAGCGCTCGAATCGCCGATCCAGATGCGCTGAAAATCGCCCATGCGCTCGACGCGATAAGGCTCGGCGGACCCGTCGCGCGTCACCGAGACGACATCGAGCGCCGGGCGAAGGCGGTTGCCGTCATCGTCCAGCATCACCACCGGAATGTCGCGGAAGATGCCACGCCTGATCTCGATGCCTTCGGCGTTGACGTCAATGGTCTCGGTCACCAGCACCGAGCCGTCGGCACGCAACTCTATATCGGTGGCGAAGCTGCGGATTTCCTCGCGCGCGGCCGCGGGAGCGAGGCTCGCGAGAACGAGCAGCAGCGCGAAAACGATCCGGCGCATAGCTGCGATCAGGAGAACTTGACCTGCGGCGCCTGGCGTTCGCCGGCGTCGTCGAGCTCGAAATACTGTGCCTTGATGAAGCGGAACAAATTGGCGACGATGTTGGAGGGGAAGGATTCCACCGTCACGTTCAGATTGCGCACGGCGCCGTTATAATAGCGCCGCGACATCTGGATTTCGTCCTCGACAGTCTGCAGGGCCTGCTGGAATTCGAGGAAGTTCGTATTGGCCTTGAGGTCGGGATAGGCTTCCGCCACCGCGATCAGCCGCCCCAGCGCCGCCGACAGCACGCCTTCGGCCTGCGCACGCTGCTCCGGGCCGGCGCCCTGTGCACCCTGAACGGCCGCGCGCGCATTGGTCACCGCCTCGAGCGTCTCGCGCTCATGGCCCATATAGCCCTTCACGGTTTCCATCAGGTTGGGGATGAGATCGAACCGCCGCTTGAGCTGCACGTCGATGCCCGACCAGCCCTCCTCCACCATCTGCCGCTGGCGCACCAGCGTGTTGTAGAGGACGATGGCGTAGCCGATGACGACAACGACGATCGCGAGCAAAACCCATTCCATGGCGCTGTCCCTTCCGCCGCTACGGATACGAGAGTGTCATCGAATCGGGTTGGTGATCAACCGGCCCCGCCGCCCTCGGTCTTCAGCCAAGCCTCGCCGCAGGCTTTCGCCAACTCGCGGATGCGCAGAATGTAGCTCTGGCGCTCGGTCACCGAGATCACCCCGCGCGCGTCGAGCAGGTTGAAGGCGTGGCTGGCCTTGATCACCTGCTCATAGGCCGGCACGGCCAGCAGGTGGCGACCGTCCGGGCCCTCGCCCTTTTCGAGCAGCGAACGACACTCGGTCTCAGCGTCCTTGAAGTGCCGGAACAGCATGTCGGTGTCGGCATATTCGAAATTGTAGCGCGAGGATTCCTGCTCGTTCTGCAGGAACACGTCGCCATAGGTGACCTTGTCGTTTTCGCCGCCGTTGAAGTTCAGGTCGTAGACGTTTTCGACGCCCTGCACATACATGGCCAGCCGCTCGAGCCCATAGGTGATCTCGCCGGCCACAGGATTGCATTCGAAGCCGGCAACCTGCTGGAAATAGGTGAACTGGGAAACCTCCATGCCGTCGCACCAGCACTCCCAACCCAGCCCCCAGGCGCCGAGGGTGGGGCTTTCCCAGTCGTCCTCGACGAAGCGGATGTCGTGCAGCGCCGAATCGAGCCCGATTGCGGCGAGCGATTTGAGGTAGAGATCCTGGATGTCCGGCGGGGACGGCTTCAGGATCACCTGGAACTGGTAATAATGCTGGAGCCGGTTGGGGTTATCACCATAGCGCCCGTCCTTGGGCCGGCGCGAGGGCTGCACATAGGCGGCATTCCACGGCCTGGGCCCGAGCGCGCGCAGGGTCGTCGCGGTGTGGAAGGTGCCGGCGCCCATCTGCAAATCGTAGGGCTGCAGGATGACGCAGCCCTGCTCGGCCCAGAATTGTTGCAGGGTCAGGATGAGGCCCTGGAACGAGGTTTTGGGGTTCAGGTTTTGTGAATGGGCATTCATTTGGGCGACCTCGCTCGAGCGGGGCGAACCTAGTGTGGCCCACGAAACCGGTCAACGCCCGCGCGAATCCTCGTCGTCGGGGCGATAGGTGCCGTCGCTGTCGCGCTTGAGTTCAATGACGTCGGGGCGGCGCCGCTCGGCCTCGTCGCGGGCCCTGACCTCGGCACGCTCCTCGGTCGCGACGCGCCTGAAATGGCTGGTCCAGTCGCGCCAGATGCGGCGGATGCCGAAGATTATCAGCAGGGCCAGCGCTACAATAATGAGTATCCTGAGCAACATGGTCAGAGCCCCAGCCGCGCCCAGGCGGCGCGGTCGGACAGGTCGTCGGCCAGTTCGCCGACCGACAATCCGAAGCGCGGCAGGCTGAACAGCGGGCGTTTCGGCGCGATGATCTTGAGCACCACATCCTTGCCGAAACGCTGCTCGAGAACCCCCGTCAGGTCGCCGACGGCGTCGACCAGCCCGAGCTCGACGCCGCGCAATCCGGTCCACCATTCGCCGGTGAACAGCGCCGCGTCCGGGGCGTTCAGCCGGCCCGAACGGCGGGTTTTCACATGCTCGATGAACACATTATGAATGTCTTTTTCGAAACCCTGAACGCGCGCCACGTCGTCGGGCTTCTCGGGCAGGAACGGGTCGAGCGTCGACTTGTTCTCGCCCGCCGTATAGACGCGCCGCTCGACGCCGAGCCTGGCGATCGCCTCGACGAATCCGAAGCTCGCCATGATCACCCCGATCGAGCCGACGATGGAGGACGGGTCGACGAAGATTTCGTCGCCGGCCACGGCGATGAAATAGCCGCCCGAGGCGGCCGCGTCCTCGACGAAGACCAGCACGGGCTTCTCGTGGCGATCGGCAAGGTCGCGGATGCGCTTGGAGATCAGCCGCGACTGGGCCGGCGAGCCGCCGGGCGAGTTGACGACGATGGCGACGGCCGGGGCCGACCTGATGGCGAAGGCGCGCTTGAGGAGCGGTTCGACATTGGCGATGTTCAGCCGGCCCGGGCGCTGTTCGGCGGCGATGACGCCATGGAGCCGGACCACCGGAATGGTCGGGGCGCGACGAAACAGCCTATGGCCGAATTTGCGCCAACCGGTCAGTTCCGTCGCCATCTGTGCCCTTCCATATTCGCGTTGGCCGATATCTATGTGCCACGCCCCCCGATTACCAGTCGAGGCGCGCATTGCCGCGCAGGATGGATTCGATCCCCTCGCTGCGCGGCCCGCCCGGCCCCACATGAACGGCGCGGTTGGCCAGAAGGCGCAGCGGCGCGCGCGAGCCTTTTCGGCCGCGCACCAGCACGCGGGTGGCATCGGCGCCGGGATAGGGTGAAAGCGGCAGCACGGTGAGGGCACCGAAGCGCGGCGCGAAGGCGGAAAGCAGATCGGCCAGCCCGGCAGCCGGATAGATGACGATCGCCTCGCCATCGGGCGCGGCAAGGCTTGCGGCGGCGCGCAGCCAATTGTCGAGCGCATCCCTGGGCATATGGCGTGCCGTCGCCCGCGACCCGTCCGGCGCCGGCGTGCCGCCGCCGGCGGCGAAGAAGGGCGGGTTGGCGATGACGCTCGAAAAGCTGTCCGCAAGCAGCCCGGCGGCGTGGCGCGCCGCGCCCGGCCCTGCGACATCGGCCTCGATGATCCGGGCGCGCCGGGCAAAGCCGTTGCGTTCGATATTCGAGGCCGCCAGCGCCGCCAGCGCTAGCTGGATCTCGACCAGCACCGCCGTCAGCGCTTCGAGTTGGGCCAGCGCCACCAGCGCCGCCGTGCCGGCGCCGGCGCCGAGATCGCACAGGCTCGTGCTGTCGGCCGCGACAGCGGCCCCGAGCAGCACGCTGTCCATGCCGGCGCGGAAACCGGCGCGGGGCTGCGACACAATGATCCGCCCGCCCAGAAAGGCATCTTCCGAGCATGTTTGCCGTTTTACAAAACCAGCGTCGTGGTCTAGGGACATCGCACCCTTTGAGCGAGTTCTTGCGTTGCCATCCGCGAACGCATCACGGGTCGCATGCC
>JAEWHZ010000346.1 GCA_023387585.1 Pseudomonadota bacterium | reverse complement strand
AGCGCCTGCGCCAGGCTGATCCTGGCGCTGCCGGGCTTGAGCGGCTTTTGCTGGCTTTCATGGGGCGCCCAGCCGGACAGCCATAACAAATCGAGCGTTGCGCGCAATTTTCCGTCGATATCGGCATGGTTCCGGCGATAGGCCGCCTCCGCCGCCAGCACCAGTCTGCGCGTCGCCGGCCTGCGGGCGCGATCGGAGAGCGGGTTGGCGGCGCCGAGCGCCTTGAGCTCGCGCATCAGCGCCAGGGTGTCGGGATAGCGCACGGTGAGCGTTTCGATATCGGCCACCGGCAGCGCCAGCCCGGCGCGCTGCAAAAGCCCGCCGGCCTCGCGCACCGCGATGAACGGCGCCACCCGCGCATAGGCGCCGCCATTCACCTCGAGATCGGCGGTGAGGAATGCGTCGCGCAATTCGCGCAGACTGTCGCCGCCGAGCGCCACGGCCATCACCAGCCCGTCCGGCGCCAGCCTGCGCGCGAGCTGGGCGAGATAGCCCGGCACGTCGTCGAGCGCCTGCAGGTCGAGGATCGATACGATGAGCTGGTAGTCGCTGCCGGCGATCCCGAGCGCTCCGTCCGGCCCGATGGGCAGCGACAGGGCCTGCTCGAAGCGGAATGGGCCGTTGGCGCTGACGCCATCGGTCGGCAGCAGGTCGGCGGAAGGGCCGATGGCGAGCGCGCGGGTGAAATTGCGCTTGAGCGTCGACAGCCGCTCGGCGAGATCGTCCAGCACCAGCCGGGTGACGAAATCGTCGCGATCCGCCGGGCGGCGCGCCAGATTGCCCGCGATCCGGGCGCGATCGAAGATCATAGAGCTCATGGCGCTTGAGATAGGCCCGCGCGGCCGGGCTGGCAATCGCGGTGCGGCAGGCTATCCTTGCAAAATGGAGCGAGGGGCTTTGGCGAGCGCTGGGGCAGGGATGGGCAGGCTGGTCGGCCGCGTCCTCGATCTCGTCTATCCGGCGACCTGCCTCGTCTGCGACCGCCCGGTCGCCGGCGCCAATACGATCTGCGGCGCCTGCTTCGCCACCCTGAGGCCCATCACGGCGCCCTGTTGCCCGGTACTCGGCCTGCCCTTCGAGGCCGACCCCGGCAGCGAGGTGGTGAGCGCCGAGGCGCTGGCCGATCCGCCGCCCTTCCGGCGCGCCCGCGCCGCGCTGGTCTACAACGATCCGGCGGCGCGGATTGTCTCGCGTCTCAAATATGGCGACCGGCCGGAGCTGGCGGGATTCTGCGCCGCGCTGATGGTGCAGGCCGGCGCCGATTTCTGGGCGGACGGGCCGATGCTGGTTCCGGTGCCGCTGCATGCGCACCGCTTCGTGCACCGGCGCTACAACCAGTCCGCCGAGCTGGCCCGCGCTCTTGCGCGCCGAACCGGCTGCGCCTGCCGCATCGATCTGGTGCGGCGCGTCCGTGCGACCCGCCAGCAGGTCGGCCTGTCCGCCGGCGCCCGGCAGCGCAACGTCTCCGGCGCCTTCGCCGCCCACCCCCGGCTTGCCGCCATCCTGGCCGGCCGGCCCGTGCTGCTGATCGACGACGTCTACACCACCGGCTCGACGCTCAAGGCCCTGACCCGGTGCCTCAAACGCGCCGGCGTCGAACACATAGACGTGCTGAGCTTCGCCCGCGTTGTCAGCGGCGAAGCAATTCCCATATAAGGCCAATCTGTGACGAGGACTTCGTTGTGCCAAAGATCGAAATCTATACGACGCCCACCTGTCCCTATTGCCATGCCGCCAAGGCGCTGCTGAAGGACAAGGGCGCCGAATACACCGAGATCAGCGTGCTCGATCCCGAGCTGCGCGCCGCCATGATCCAGCGTGCGCATGGACGGCGCACCGTGCCGCAGATCTTTATCGGCGACACCCATGTCGGCGGCTATGACGACATGGCGGCGCTCGACCGCCAGGGCAAGCTCGATCCGCTGCTCGCCCGCCCCTGAGGTTGTTTTATGATCCAGTTCGCCCTGCGCTGTGAGGCCGGACACGATTTCGACGCCTGGTTCAAGAATGCCGAAGCGTTCGAGGATCAGTCGCGCCGTGGCCTGCTGTCCTGCCCGCAATGCGGCTCCAGCGCCGTCGACAAGGCGCTGATGGCACCGGCGGTGACGCGGACGCCCGAGCCTGGCCCGCTCGCGCCGCCCACCGACCGCACCCGCATGGTGGCGATGATGCGCGCTCTGCGGGCCAAAATCGAGGCGGAGGCCGACTATGTCGGCGCCGAATTCGCCGAGGAGGCGCGCCGCATCCACAATGGCGATGCCGAGGAACGCGGCATCTATGGCGAAGCCTCGCGCGACGACGTGGTCGAATTGATCGAGGACGGCATCTCGGTGTTCCCGCTGCCGGTCCTGCCGGACGAGCACAACTGAGGTTCGAACCGGCGAAAAATTCAGAACAGCGGCGGGATCATACCGGCCGGGATCAACCCGGCGAGGATGACGCCGCCGCGGATGTTGAGCGTCTGGCTGTAGCTGCCATCGGCCGCGGGCGTGCCGAACACCGCGCCCTGCATCTGCTGCGGCACGAGCCCGGCCAGCCGCTCGATCACGCCCTGCGAGCGGATTCGCAACTGCCCGTCGATCAGCCCGGTCTCGGTCAGCGCCATCTCGCCCTCGGCCGCGAGCGAGGTGGCTGCGTCCTCGGCCGACAGGCGCATCAGCTTTATCCGGCCGCCGAGCTGCTGCCACAGTTGCATAGCTTCCGGCTGCGACAGGCCGGCCATCGCCGGGTTGACCCCCTCGACTTCCGCCTCGACGATCACCGTGCCGTCGGCGACCTGCAGCGCCGGTGCCGACAGGTTCCGGGTCTCGGAATAAAGCGCGAGCGACGCCGTGGCGGTGGTTTCGTCGAAGCGCTCGGGAATGTCGATGGCGTGGATTTCGAGGCCCGACAGCCGCGCCAGCTCGGTTTCGCCGGTCAGCGTGTCGAGCCATTCGGTCGGCCCGGCGACGATCGAAAGCCGCTCGATGCGGTTGCTGCCGAGCCGCAGGCTGGCATCGAGGTCCTGCCAGCGGATCTCGTTGCGCGCGCCGGTGAAGGCATCGCTCAAGACCGCCGGCCCATGCGCCTTGGCGATGATATGGTTGAGCCGGTAGACCAGCGCCGTCGCTTCGAGCAGCGGCATGTCGATGCCGAGATCGCCGATCTCGATGCGCGCATCGCGGCACAGGGCATCGAAGCTGAACGGAAACCCGCCCATGTCGAGCCGCGCACAGGCGAGGCGCGGCGCGGTGACGCCGTCATTGAGCGCCATCACCTCGATATTGCGCCTGATCTCGCCGGCAAAATAGAACCAGGCGGCGGTGGCCGCGCCCACGACGAGCACGATGGCGATGGCAAGGCCGGCGAATCTGTTCATGCGATTGTCTTAAGTCGGTTTGTCCGGCGCAGGAAGCGCGCCGGTTACAATCGCCCTCGTCCTGGGCTAGCATTGCGGAAATGATTTGGCGCGTGGCTCATGGCTGACGGCAGATATTGGGTTTTCGGCTACGGATCGCTGATCTGGAACCCCGGTTTCGACTATGTCGAGGCGCACCCGGCGCTGCTGCGCGGCGCGCACAGGCGGTTGTGCATCTATTCGCACCATTATCGCGGCACGGTGGAGAAACCGGGCCTCGTCTACGGGCTGGCGCCGGGCGGGGCCTGCCGCGGCATGGCCTATGCCATAGCGCCCGACCGGTTCGACGCCGTACGCGACTATCTGCGCGAGCGCGAGCAGGTGACGATGGTCTATCTCGAGGCCGAGCGCCCCATCGTGCTGCCGGGCGGCGAGAGCGGGCGGGCGCTGACCTACATGGCCGATCCCGCCCATGAGCAATATGCCGGCAAGCTCGAAATCGGGGCGCAATGGGCTCTGGTGCGCGAGGCCGTGGGCACGTCCGGCGCCAATCTCGACTATGTGCGCAACACCGCGCGCCACCTCGTCGAGCTCGGCATTCGCGACCGCGAGGTCGAGGCCCTGATGCGCCTCGCCGAGGCCGAGCTGCTGGCGAACTAATCCTCGGCCACCAGCGCGTCGATCTCGCGTCGGTGTTTCTGCATGGCGAGGAATACGCGATAGTCGCGCTCGTAGCGGCCGGCGCGGGCGCGGTCGGACCGGCGTTCCGTGCCGCCCTGCTGCATCGCCTCGCAGGCGCTGGCGAGATCGTCATAGCGCCCCGCCGCCGTCGCCGCCACCATGGCCATGCCGAGCAGCGTCGCATCCGGCGTGCCCGGCTCGACCACGGTGCAGCCGGTGGCGTCGGCATAAAGCTCCATGAGGAGCGGGTTCTTGAGGTGCCCGCCGGTGACGTGCAGCGTGTCGATGGCATAGCCCCTGGCGTCCAGCGCCTCGAGGATATGCCGCACGCCGAGCGCGATGCCGACCGAAGTACGCCAATAGAGCCGGCACAGGCTGTCGAAATCGGCATCGAGCGACAGGCCGGAAATGACCCCGAGCGCGTTGGGATCGGCCAGCGGCGAGCGGTTGCCGTGGAAATCCGGGATGACGTTGAGGCGTGGCGAAAGATCGTCCTCCTCCGCCCGCAGCGCCCTCACCCGCTCGATGATCCGCCGGTGCATGGCCGCGTCGGGCTCGCCGCCGGCGCCGTGATAGCGGATGATGTGGTCGAGCAGCGCCCCGGTCGCCGACTGGCCGGCCTCGTTGAGCCACAAGCCCGGCAGGATGGCGCCGAAATAGGGACCCCACACGCCGCCGATCTGCCTCGCCTCGGGCGAAAGCGCCATGACGCAGCTCGATGTGCCGGCGATCAGCGACAGGTGGCGATTGATGGCGTCGGGGTCGCGGGCGAAGGCGCCCAGCACGCCGAGCGCACCGGCATGCGCGTCGATCAGTCCCGCCCCGACGCGGCAGCGCGTGGTCAGCCCGAGCTGCCCCGCGGCCTCCGCCGTCAACGGGCCGAGATCGCTGCCGACCGGCGATGCGCGCTCCGACAGCCGCCCGCGCGCCGGCATGTCCTCGATCCCGACCTGCGCCAGGAAATCCATCTGCCATCCGGGTTCGCGATGGGCCAGATAGGTCCATTTCGAGGTCGTCGTGCATTGGCTGCGCGCCAGCGAGCCGCAGGCCTTGAAGCTCAGATAGTCCGCAAGATCGAACAAGAGCCCGATCCGCGCCCAGCTTTGTGGCAGGTTCCGCTTGAGCCACATCAGCTTGGGCACTTCCATTTCCGGCGACATCACCCCGCCGACGAAATCCAGCACCTCATGTCCGGTGCGCGTGCATTCCTCCGCTTCCGCCATGGCACGGTGGTCGAGCCAGACCACGGTGTCCCAGCGATCCTCCCCCGATCTGGCGACGCTGACCTGCTCGCCGTTCGTCCCGCGCACCACCAGAGAGCAGGTGGCGTCGAACCCGATGCCGGCGACGCTTTCGGGACTGGCGCCCGCTTCCGCCATCGCCCCGCGCACGGCAGCGCACACCGCTTGCCAGATCTGCTCGCTGTCATGCTCGGCGTGATTGGCGCCGGAGCGCTGCATGTCGAACTTATGTTCGGCCCGCCCCAGCATGCGGCCGTCCGCCGTCACGATGCCGGCGCGCGCACTGGTCGTGCCGACATCGACCCCCACCAACAGATCGTCCATGATTCTCCGACCGCAACAGGCTGTTCCGGCGCGAACCTAGCCTATGGAACGCCGCCCGCCTATGCCCGGGGCGCGCCGTCGATATAGCGCTGCACGGTTTCGCGCGTGCCGTCGCGCCACAGCGCATTCAGCGCCGCATGGAAGGCGGCGCGGTAGGTCGGATTGCGGCCGATCTCGCCATGAATGTCGCGCATGCCGAGCCAGGCGTCGGGATCGGTCCGCGCCTGTTTCGCCGTGGCGGTCAGCCGTTCCCAGGCGGGATCGTTGGGCGCGATCTCGGCGCCGGTCTCGTCGGTGCCGAAGCAGTAGCGGCACCACAACGCCCCGACCAGCGCCAGCCCGTCGACCGGCAGTCCTCTGGCCAGCCGGTCAGCCACCGTGGGCAGGATGAATTTGGGCTGCCGGTTGGACCCGTCGAGCGCCAGCCGGCGCACCGTGTCGCCGATCTTGGGATTGGCGAAGCGGCGCTGGATTTCGGCGTGATAGGCCTCGAGGCTGGTATTCGGCACCGGCGGCACCATGGGGATGATCTCGTCGGTCTCGACCCTTGTGAGGAAGTCGCGCACCAGCGGCTCCTGCATGGCCTCGTGTGCGAACTCGATGCCCAGAAGCCCCGCCGGATAGGCGATGGTGGCATGCCCGCCATTGAGGATGCGGATCTTCATCAGCTCATAGGGCGACACGTCGGGCACGAACTGCACCCCGACTTCCTCCAGCGCCGGGCGGCCGAGCGGGAAATTATCCTCCAGCACCCATTGCCTGAAGCTCTCGCAGAATACCGGCCAGCGATCGGCGATGCCGAACTGCTCGGCGAGCAGGCGGCGCTCGCGCTCGCCGGTCGCCGGCGTGATGCGGTCGACCATGCCGTTGGGGAAGGCGATCTCGCCGGCGATCCAGGCGGCGAGATCGCGGTCGCGCAACTGCGCCAGCCCGACCACGGCGTCGCGCGCCACCTTGCCGTTATGCGGAAGGTTGTCGCAGCTCATCACCGTGAACGGCGCGATCCTTGCCGCCCGCCGCGCTGCCAGCCCGGCGGCGATCAGCCCGAATACCGTTTTCGGGGTGCCGCTATGCGCATCGGCGACGATGTCGGGATGGTTCGCGTCGAATTGCTGCGAGGCCGGGTCGATATAGTAGCCGCCCTCGGTGACGGTCAGCGAGACGATGCGGATCTCGGGATCGGTCAGCCGCGCGATGATGGCGGCGGCATCGCCCGGCTCGACGAAATCGACCATGGAACCGGTGATGCGCGCGGCGCTGTGGTCCGCCTCCTGCTCGACCACGGTGGTCAGCCAGTCCTGTTCCGCCAGCGCTGCGCGCATGGCCTTGTCGGCATCACGCACGCCGGCGCCGACAATGCCGTATTCCAGCCCTTGTCCAAGGCTCATCAGCGCGTCGAGATAGACCCCCTGATGGGCGCGATGGAAATTGCCGACGCCGAAATGGAGGATGCCGCCGATGATGCGCGAGCGGTCATAGGCCGGCACCGTGGCCTGCGCCGACAGGGCCGCGAGATTGGCTTGGCGGATTGCGATGGTCATGGTCTCGGATTCTCCCTCCCGCTCGTTTTCGCATCCGCGCGAAGTGGCGTCCAGAAGGGCATGGCGTCCAGAGGGGTATGGCGGCCGGACGTGTCTCAGGCGGGATTGCCGGCCTCGTCGACAAGGCCGTGGTGCTGATAGAGGCCCATTTCGTCGCCGGCGATGAAGGCGAAGATTTTCGGGCCGGCCGCTGTGCGTTGCAGCAGATAGACCAGGTCGAAGCCGATGCTGACCTCGGTGCCGTCCTTGCGTCGGTAGCCGGCCGTGTAGAACACGCGCACGCGGTCGTGGTTCTCGGCGATCTGTTCGGCTTCCACCCGGTCGCAAACCATGCTGACGGTGCCAATGGCCTTGTAGAAGGCGTATCCCTGTTCGAGCGCTTCGGCAAAACTGCCGTCATTGCTTCCGGCATTGACGCCGCCGGCTGTCGACAGGCCGAGAAAGCTTTCGGCGAAAAAGGAGCGGATAAGATCGGCTTCGACATGATCGCCGAGCGAGCGTTGATAGGCGTCGGCGTAGCGGCGGAAGAATTCGGCATAGTCGGGCATGGCGGCCTCCTGTGAACACTGCCGGGAGGTTAACGCAGCTCTTCGGCGGGGAGGAGGCGGGCGGGCGTGGCGCGCCCGCTCATTCCGCCGGGCGGGTTGCGCTGTCGGCGGCGTCGAGCTCGCGTTCGAGGCGGGCTTCCTCTTCCGATTTGGGCTTCGAGAAGCGTGCCAGGGCCAGATAGGCGACGGGGGTGAGATAGAGCGTGGCGATGGCGGCGATGCCGAGCCCGCCGACGATGACCCAGCCCAGCGCCTGCCTTGCCTCGGCGCCGGCGCCGGAGGCGACGATCAGCGGCACGCCGCCGAGGACGGTGGCGAGCATCGTCATCATCACCGGGCGAAGGCGGATATTGGACGCCTGTTCGATCGCCTCGCGCACCCCGAGCCCGCGATCGCGCAGCTGGTTGGCGAATTCGACGATCAATATGCCGTTCTTGGCCATGATGCCGACGACGAGCACCAACCCGATCTGGCTATACATGTTGAGCGTACCGCCGGTGAGCAGCAGCGCCCACAGCGCCGCCGCCACCGCGAAGGGCACGGTCGCCATGACGATGATGGCGCTCCACAGGCTCTCGAACTGGGCGGCGAGCACCAGAAGGATGATGATTATGGCGAAGCCGAAGGTTATGAAGAGCTGGTTGTTCTGCACCCCCAGCGCCTTGGCCTCGGCGAGCGGCGCGATGCCGGTGCCTTCGGGCAATAGCGGGGCGGCGATCTCGATCAGTTGCGCATAGGCGTCGCCGAGCGCGAACCCGTCCTCGAGCCCGGCGGTGACGTTGACCGAGCGGCGCTGGTCCTCGCGCCTGAGCGTGGGCGAGACGGGGGCCTCGACGATGGTGGCGATGGTCGACATCGGCACGTAGCGCCCGTCGCCGGTGCGCACGAAGATGGTTTCGAGATCGCGCGGATCGTTGACCGGATGGGTGGTCGAGACCATGCGCACCGTATAGCTGGTGTCGTCGATGAACACGTTCCCGACATCGGTGCCGTCGATCATTGCCTGCATGGTGGTGGCCAGCCCCCCGACGTCGATGCCCAGAGCGCTGGCGCGTTCGCGGTCGACGCTGAGGGTGAGCTGGGGCTGGGTGGTGTCGAAATTGACCGAGACCCGGCCGAACCTTCCATCGGCCTCCAGCGCCTCGGCGATGGTCTGGGCGGTGTCGGCGAGCACCTGGTAGTTCGAGCCGACCACGCCGAATTGCAGGCCCGAGCCGCCGCCGCGGATGTTGAGGCTGTTGCCCTGGCGCAGATTGGCGCGCACGCCCGGCACATTGGCGACGAGCTGGCTGATCTCGGCCGAGATCTCGGCCTGGCTGCGCCCGCGCTCGTTCCAGGGCGCGAGGGTGAGGGTGAGCGCGCCGCCCGTGCCCCAGCCGGACAGGACGAACAGCGATTGCGCCTCGCCGCTGTCGACATAGGGCTGCAGCATGGCCTCGATGCGCTGCATCTGCGAGCGGACATAATCGAGGCTGACGGTGTTGGGGGCGGAGACG
>JAEWHZ010000331.1 GCA_023387585.1 Pseudomonadota bacterium | reverse complement strand
TGCGCCTGCGGCAGCTCGGCCTCGGCGGCCTCGGCGAGCAGTTCGGCGGCACGCGACAGGCTGGGCTCGGCATAGGTGCCTTCGACATGCAGCAGAGCGAGGTTGTACATGGCCTCGACATGGCCGGAATCGGCGGCGATGGCGAACAGTTCGGCGGCGCGGGCGCGGTCGCGCTCGACGCCGAGGCCCTGCTGGTAGAGCAAGGCGAGGGCGAAGCTCGCCAGCGCATCGCCATTGCCGGAGGCGAGCCGGTACCAAGCGGCGGCACGCTCATAATTCTGCGGGATGCCGAGCCCGCCCGCATAGAGCTCGGCGATCAGCGTCTGGGCGTGGGCATCGTTCTCTGCGGCACGTTCCAGGGCGTGCTCGAGCGCGGTGAGGTAGTAGCCGCGCTGGAAGGCGCCATAGGCGAGGTCGGCCGGTGGGCGCTGGCCGAAAATATCGGCGCTGATGTCGGCGGCCTCGTTGCGCTCGTCGGCCTGTTCGGGTTGGGCGACCTCGAGGCTTTGCAGCAGCCGTTCGATCTCGAGCTCGTCGATCTCGAGCCGGTCGTTCTCCTGCGCGCCGGCCGGAGCGGCGAGCGCGAGGCCGAGCAGCAGGGCGGCGATCAGCGCCGGCCGGTTCATGCGACGGGCTCGGACAGGGCGCGAGCGAGGGCCGCGGCGGGACCGTCGGGCGCCTGAAACAGCGCATCGCCGAGCCCGAGGAATTCGCAGCCCAAGGCATCGTCGCCGGGCGCGGCGGCAAGCACGGCGGGAATTTCGAAGGCTTCGGCCCACCATTGGGCGAGTTCCCGCGCGTCCGGCGCGGCGGTTTCGCCCAGGGCGCCGAAATAAAGATAGTCGACGCCCGCCTCGCCCAATGTCATGGCGGCATGGCGGGTCCAGACCGGGCCCGCGCCGACGATGAGGTCGGGCTTGATCCGGGCGATGGCGGCGGCGACGTCCCTCGTGCCGCCGGTGACATGGACGCCATCGGCGCCGAGCGCCAGTGCCAGCTCGGCATCGTCCTCGACCAGCACGGCGGTGTCGGCGCCCTGCGCAACGGGCAGCACGGCGGCGACGAGGCTGCGCCAGGCGGCATCGTCCCGCGCGCCGCGGCGCACGATGAGCGCCGTCACCGCCTCGGCGGCCACCAGCGGCGCGAGGCTTTCTGCCAGCGCGGCGGGTTCGGCATCGATGGGTGTCACGAGCAGGATCTGCGGGGTCATCTGGCTAATTGCCTTGGCTGCGGTAGGCGCGTTTTACGGACCGCGCAACCGATGTCCAGTTTCGTTGCGCTCTATGGGGCCAGAACTTGGCAAAAAAGGGTTGCAGGCGACGGGGCACGGACAAACGAAAAAACGGGGACGCCGAAGGCGCCCCCGCTCTGCCGGGAGTCAGGATATCGGCCGTCAGGCGGCGCGGTCGATCTCGCTCGACCACTCGCCGAGCGCGGCAAGCGCGTTCATGCGGGCGCGATGGGAGAAAGCGGCCTGGGCCTGGGCAAAATTCTCCCGGCGGCCGGCCCATAGGCGCAGGGCGACGTTCTGCAGCGCGCGGCCATAGGAGAAGGTCAGCGGCCAGGGCTTGCCGGCGATGCGGTTCATGGCCGACAGATGGGCGGTGGCTTCCTCGTCGGTCTGGCCGCCGGAGAGGAAGGCGATGCCGGGCACGGCGGCGGGCACGTGCTCGCGCAGCACCGAGACGGTGCGCTGGGCGACTTCCTCGACGCCGGGCCGGTCGCGCGAGTTGACGCCGGGCAGCACCATGTTGGGCTTCAGCAGCATGCCGGACAGGTCGACGCCGGAAAGGCGCAGCTCCTGGAAGACGTTCTCCAGCACTTCGCCGGTCACCTGGGCGCAGCGCTCGAGCGAGTGATTGCCGGGTTCGCCATCGCCGACCACTTCGGGCTCGACCACCGGCACGATGCCGGCTTCCTGGCAGAGGATGGCGTAGCGCGCGAGCGAATGGGCATTGGCGCGGATGTTGTTGCGGGTGGGGGCGATGTCGTTGATGGTGATGACGGCGCGCCACTTGGCGAAGCCGGCGCCGAGCGAGGCGTAGTGCGCGAGGCGCTGGCGCAGCCCGTCCAGGCCCTCGGTGATCTTCTCGCCGGTGTCGCCGGGCATGGGGAAGGCGCCGCGATCGACCTTGATGCCGGGAATGACGTCGGCGTCGGCGAGGATGGCGCGGAACGGCGTGCCGTCGGCGGCGGCCTGCTCCAGGGTCTCCTCGGTGAGGATGACGCCGGAGATGTATTTCGTCATCGCCTCGGTCGAGCGGAACAGCATCTCGCGATAGTCGCGGCGCAGCTCGATCGAGTTGGGCAGGTTGATCTTGGCGAAGCGCCGGGCGATGGTCGGCTCGGACTCGTCGGCGGCCAGGATGCCCTGACCGGAGGTCATCAGCTTCTGGGCAATGGAATTGAGAGATTTGGTCATGCGGACAGGCCCCGGCAGAGGAAATTTCCGGCCAGCTTAGCGAAAAGCATGACGGCGTCGATTAGACCTCCGGCTATACGACGAACGGCTAGGCATAAATCGCGTTGCCGGCCGGAGCGGGACCGAACCTACCAGAAACACAGGATGACAGCATGAGCACGCAGCAGCCCCACGTGACGTTCAACGATGGCAGGAGCATTCCCCAGCTCGGGCTTGGCGTGTGGAAGGCCAGCATGGAAGACGCCGCGAGCGCGGTGCGCAAGGCGCTGGAGGTCGGCTATCGCCATATCGACACCGCCGCTGCCTACAACAACGAGGAGGGCGTGGCCGAAGGCATGAGGCAGTCGGGTGTGGTGCGGGAGGACATTTTCCTGACCACCAAGGTGTGGAACGAAGACCAGGGTTATGACGAAACCCTGCACGCCATGGATGCCAGCCTTGAACGGCTGGGCACCGACCATGTCGATCTTTACCTTATCCACTGGCCTTCGGCCTATCGCGGCCGGTATGTCGACACCTGGAAGGCGCTGGTCCGCCTGCGCGAGGAGGGCAAGGCGCGCTCGATCGGCGTATCCAATTTCGAGGGCAATTACATCGAGGACATCATTGCCGCCACCGGGGTGACCCCGGCGATCAACCAGATCCAGCTCCATCCGCGCTTCCAGCAAAAGGCGATGCGCGAAAAGCACGACAGGCTTGGCATCGCCACCGAAAGCTGGAGCCCGTTGGGGCAGGGCAGGCTGCTCGACGATCCGGGGATCGCCGCGATCGCCCGGCGCCACGGCAAAAGCTCGGCGCAGGTCATGATCCGCTGGCATCTCGACATGGGCTTCGTCGTCATCCCGAAATCGGTGACGCCGAGCCGGATCGCGGAGAATTTCGCGGTGTTCGATTTTGCGCTGAGCGATGAGGACAAGGCCGCGATCGCGGCCATGGACGCTGCCGACGGGCGCATCGGATCGGACCCGCAGACGGCGATGTTCTGAGGGCGGAGCGGGCCGCTCAGGGATCGGGCGGCCAGTTCTGGGCGGAATGCAATACACGCAGAACGACGACGGCTTCGCGATCCACCCGGTAGATCAATACGTATGGCAGCTTCGCGAGGACGAGTTCCCTGGTCGCTTTCAGTCGACCGGAGCGTCCGCGATACGCGTATTCCGGCAGGCTGTCCGCCATGCGCTCGATCTCATCGTTGACGTGAAGCGCGGCGTGTGGGCTGTCGGCAAAGATGTAGTCGAAGATCGCTGCCTTGTCGGCCAAGGCAATCGGGCTCCATCGAAGGATCATGACCCTTTGGCGATCGCCGCCAATGCCCGCTCGCGGCGATCCTTGAAATACGCCTTCATCTCGTCGTTCGACACCGGTGGCCGCGGATCGTCCAGCGCCTCCTGCACCTTGGCGCGGAACCAGGCGTCGTAGGCGTCCGGGTCGGTGGTCAGCCCGGCGGGCAGGGCGCCCTCATTGGCGACGCGGGTGAGCAGGATGCGGACCGCGTCCGACACCGTCAGGCCCATGCCGCTCAGCACCTCGCTGGCACGGTCCTTGATGTCGGCATCGATGCGCGTCTGGATCAGGGCGTTGGCAGGCATGGGCTTGCTCCGTCATTCAACTGAATGACAAGATAGGCGCGTGCGCGCTACGCAACAAGCCTTGCTCAGCCTTCACGCTTCAGCGCTTCCACCCCCGGCAGCGGCTTGCCTTCCATCCATTCGAGGAAGGCGCCGCCGGCGGTGGAGACGTAGGTGAGCTTGTCCTTGACCCCCGCATGGGCGAGGGCGCTGACGGTGTCGCCGCCGCCGGCGACCGAGACCAGATGGCCGTCATGGGTGCGTCTGGCGACGTGGCGGGCGATGGCCACGGTGCCGGCGTCGAAGGGCTCCATCTCGAAGGCGCCCACGGGGCCGTTCCAGACCACGGTGTGGGCCTCGTCGATGGCGCCGGCGATGCGTTCGATGGAGGAGGGGCCGATATCGAGGATCATGCCGGTCGGATCGATCGCGTCGACGCCGTAGAGGCGGGTCGGGGAATTGGCCTTGAAGTGCCAGGACACCACGGCGTCGATGGGCAGGATGATGGCGCAGCTGGCCTTGTCGGCCTTGTCCATGATGCGCCGCGCGGTCTCGGCGAGGTCCTTCTCGCAGAGTGACTTGCCGACGCCATGGCCCTGCGCGAACAGGAAGGTGTTGGCCATGCCGCCGCCGATGACGAGGCCGTCGACCTTGGTGACGAGGTTTTCCAGAAGGTCGATCTTGGACGAGACCTTCGCCCCGCCGACAATGGCGATGACCGGTTTCTTCGGCTTGCCGAGACCGGCTTCCAGCGCCTCGAGCTCGGCCTGCATGGCAAGGCCGGCGGCGGCGGGCAGCAGGCGGGCCAGCGCTTCGGTCGAGGCGTGGGCGCGATGGGCGGCGGAGAAGGCGTCGTTGACATAGACGTCGCCGAGGCTGGCCATGCGCTGGGCGAGCGCGACGTCGTTTTCCTCCTCGCCGGGGTGGAAGCGGGTGTTCTCCAGAACCAGCACCGAGCCGGGCGGAGCTTCGTCGATGGCCTTCCGGGCGCCGCCGACATCATTCCAGTCGGTGGCGACGAATCCCACGGGATGGCCGGTCTCGTCGGCGATGGCGGCGCAGACCTGCTCGAGCGAGAATTCGGGGTTCACCTTGCCCTTGGGGCGGCCGAAATGGCTCAGCAGGATGACCTTGGCGTCGGTCTTGACCAATTCGCGTATGGTCGGCACCAGCCGCTCGATGCGGGTGGCGTCGGTCACCTGCCCATCGGCCACCGGCACGTTGAGGTCGGCGCGAAGGAGCACGCGCTTGCCGGCGAAATCGAGTTGGTCGAGGGTCTTGAAGCTGTCGCTCATCGTGGCGCCTCCGGTTGGCTGCGGCTGGGGTAGCAGAGTGGCACGAAAGGCGGAAGCGGGGTGCGGAAATTCTCTGCCGCGTCAGGCGAGGAACAGGCGGACGGTGGCGGGAGGGCGAAGCACGCGGCGTTGCCCAGCGCGTTGCGCAGGATCAGCACGGCATCGGCCACCGCCATGTGGCGCGCCAGGCCGTCGCTGGCCCAGGCGCACCCTCAACCCGCAATTGGTTCTGAACGGCGTTCAAGATGATTTGCCGACGGTTCGCGACACGAAAAAGGGCGCCCCGAGGGACGCCCTTAGACTTCGTGTTTCTTGCGGATTTCAGAGCGTTTTGGCCAGGGCCGCGGTGGTGTCGGCCATACGGTTGGAAAAGCCCCACTCGTTGTCGTACCAGCCCATGATGTTCACGAAATTGCCGTCGATCACCTTGGTCTGGTCGATGAGGATCGTGCACGAATGCGGGTCGTGGTTGAGGTCGCTCGATACCAGCGGTTCGCGGGTGAAGGTCATGACGCCCTTGAGCCTGCCTTCGGCGGTGGCGATGAGGGCATCGTTGACTTCCTGGGCCGTGGTTGTGCGGCCGGCGACGAATTTGAGGTCGACCAGAGACACATTCGGGGTCGGCACGCGGATGGAGATGCCGTCGAGCTTGCCCTTGAGCTCGGGCAGGACCAGGCCGATGGCCTTGGCGGCGCCGGTCGAGGTCGGGATCTGTGACAGGGCCGCGGCGCGGCCGCGATAGAGGTCCTTGTGCATGGTGTCGAGGGTCGGCTGGTCACCGGTATAGGAATGGACCGTGGTCATCATTCCCTTTTCGATGCCGACCAGCTCGTTCATCACCAGGGCCATGGGCGCGAGGCAGTTGGTGGTGCACGAGCCGTTCGAGATCACCACGTCGTCGCGGGTCAGGCTCTCGTGGTTGATGCCGTAGACGATGGTCTTGTCGGCGCCGTCGCCGGGTGCCGAGATGATCACCTTCTTCGCGCCGGCCTCGAGATGCGCGGACGCCTTCTGCTTGGAGGTGAAGATGCCGGTGCATTCGAGCACGATGTCGACGCCGAGCTCCTTGTGCGGCAGTTCGGCCGGGTTGCGCACCGCCGTCACCTTGATCGGGCCGCGGCCGGCGTCGATGATGTCGCCGGAAACCGTGACGGTGCCGGGAAACCTGCCGTGCACGCTGTCGTAGCGCAGCAGATGGGCGTTGGTCTCGACCGGGCCGAGATCGTTGATGGCCACGACCTCGATATCGGTGCGGCCGCTTTCGATGATGGCGCGCAGGATGTTGCGCCCGATGCGACCAAAACCGTTGATGGCGACGCGAACTGCCATTGGGGGCTCCAAGGGAAGGTGGGGGAGAGCGCGGCTCTCTTACAACTGGGCGCGGGCGGCTTCAACCACGGCTTCGGCGGTAATGCCGAAATGGGTGTAGAGGTCGGCGATCGGGCCGGAGGCGCCGAAGCCCGACATGCCGACGAAGCGCCCGTCGGGGCCGAGGAATTTGCCCCAGCTCATGTCGATGCCGGCTTCGACGGCGACGCGCGCCTTTGCCGCACCGAACACCTTTTCGCGGTAGTCGGCCGGCTGGGCCCAGAAATGCGACTGCGATGGGACGGAGACGACACGGGCGGAGATGCCCCGCTCGCCAAGCAGCTTGGCGCCGTCCAGAGCGATGGCCACCTCGGAGCCCGTGGCGAAGACGACGACATCGGCGTCATCGGGGCCGGACAGCGTATAGGCGCCGCGGGCCGACAGATTCTCCTCGACATGCTCGGTGCGCACGGCAGGCAGGTTCTGGCGCGACAGGGCGAGGATCGAGGGCGCGTCGGCGGCTTCGAGCGCAAGCTGCCAGCATTCGGCGGTCTCGACGGCATCGGCGGGCCGCAGCACGTTGAGGCCGGGAATGGCGCGCAGGGCGGACAGATGCTCGACCGGCTGGTGGGTCGGCCCGTCCTCGCCCAGCCCGATGGAATCATGGGTCATCACATAGATGACGCGCTGCTCCATGATCGCGGACAGGCGGATGGCCGGGCGGGCATAGTCGGTGAACACCAGGAACGTGCCGCCATAGGGGATCAGCCCGCCATGGAGCGCGATGCCGTTCATGCCGGCGCCCATCTCGTGCTCGCGAATGCCCCACATGACGTAGCGCCCGTTGCGGTCGCGCGCGGTGAAGGGTGTGGTTTCGGGCGTGTTGGTGAGGTTGGAGCCGGTGAGGTCGGCCGAGCCGCCCACGGTCTCGGGAATGGCCTTGTTGATCACCTCGAGCGCCATCTGGCTCGACTTGCGGGTGGCGACCTTGGGCTTGTCCTCGGCGAGCTTCTGCTTGTAGGCGCTGAACGTGGCGGCGAAATCGGCGGGCAGGGCGCCGGCCATGCGGCGCTCGAATTCTTCCCTCCTGGACGAAGCCGAGAGGCGGCCCTGCCACTCGCCGCGCAGGTTCTGGCTGCGCTTGCCGGCTTCGCGCCAGGCCGAGAGGATGTTTTGCGGAATCTCGAAGGCGGGGTATTCGATGCCGAGCGCGGCCTTGGCGCCGGCCAGCTCCTCGGCACCGAGGGGCGAGCCGTGCACCTTCTCCGTGCCGGCCTTATTGGGCGCGCCATAGCCGATGGTGGTCTTGGCGGCGACGAGGGTCGGCTTGTCGGAGGTCTTGGCGGCGTTCAGCGCCTGCTCGACGGCGTCCTGGTCGTGGCCGTCGATCTCGATGGTGTTCCAGCCGCAGGCCTGGAAGCGGGCGATCTGGTCAGTCGAGTCGGCGTTGGAGACGGCGCCGTCGATGGTGATGGAGTTGTTGTCCCAGATGACCACCAGCTTGTTGAGCTTGAGATGGCCGGCCAGCGAGATGGCTTCCTGCGAGATGCCTTCCATGAGGCATCCGTCGCCGGCGAGCACCCAGGTGTGGTGATCGACGAGGTCGGAACCGAACTCGGCGGCAAGCTTGGCTTCCGCGATGGCGAAGCCGACCGAATTGGCGAGCCCCTGGCCGAGCGGGCCGGTGGTGGTCTCGATGCCATGGGCGAAGTGGTATTCGGGGTGTCCGGCGGTCTTCGAACCGAGCTGGCGGAAGTTCTTGATCTCGTCGATCGTCATGTCCTCATAGCCGAGCAGGTAGAGCGAGGCGTAAAGGAGCATCGAGCCGTGGCCGGCCGACAGGATGAAGCGGTCGCGGTCGGCCCATTTGTGGTCGGCCGGATCGAATTTCATGATCTTGGTGAACAGGACCGTGGCGATGTCGGCGCAGCCCATGGGCAGGCCGGGATGGCCCGAATTCGCCTTTTCGACAGCATCCATGGCGAGCGCGCGGATGGCGTTGGCCAGATCGTTCTGCTGGGCGGTATTGGGCATGGCGGGTCCGTTCATGCAGTGTTGGAATGGCGGGGCAGAAGCGCGGAAATCGCCCTCTTCCGGCCGCCGACAAGGGCATAACAGGTTCGGTTTTCGTGTCAATGACGGCCAACCATTGCATGCCGCCGGGCGGCGGTCTTTACTGAGGGACAGGATTCGCCGTTCTCGGACCGGAAAGCGCAATGAGCCAGACGACGCCAGCCCAGGAGCTCGAAGAGGCGCTGGAACGCCTCGACCGTGCCGTGGCGCGCATCGAGGGGTCGGCGCGCGGGCTCGACCAGCGCGTCAGGACCATCAACCGCACCGAGGCGGATACGCGCCAGTTGATCAACGAGCGCGCCCGGCTCGCCTCCGACCTCGACAAGGCGACGGCGCGGCTGAAACGGCTCGACGACGGGGCGCATGAGGTGTCGCGCCGGCTGGTGACGGCGATGGAGAACGTCCGCGCCGTCTTGGCGCGTTAGGAGTACAAAAGAGTGGCCGAGGTCAATGTCGAGATTGCCGGACGGCGCTATCGCATGGCGTGCGAGGACGGCCAGCAGCAGCATCTGATCGGGCTGGCGGAGCGCTTCGACGCCCAGATCGAGGGGCTGCGCGAGGCGGTCGGCGAGATCGGCGACGGGCGGCTGACGGTGATGGCCGGTATCGCGGTGATGGACCGGCTCGAGGAATCCGAGCGCCGCATCGCCGCGCTGGAGACGCAGGTGGCCGAGCTGACCCAGGCCGGCCACGAGCTGGGTGCCGAGATCGACCGCATCGAGGCGCAACTGGCCGAACGGCTGGCAGCGGCGGCGCGCTCGATCGAGGCCGTGGCGAGCGCGATCGACGAGAGCGCCACGAGCCTGCCAAGTTAGCGACGCTGGGCCCTTTCGTGGCGGATGCAGACCCCTTATATTGAAGGCGCTGCCCGGCGCGTGAGGACATCACAATCCCCGGGGCCTTAATCGATCCTAAGGGAGCTGTCCCTGACCGGGCCCGTGGGCTCGGACATACGGCGCCCACCTACGTTTGTAGGTTCCCGGGATCGACCGTTCCACGGCCTGGGCGGCACCTTTGGTCTTTAGACTTTCGCGTTTCCGAACCGGAAAACCGCTTCACACTTTTCCTGGAAACGCTTTGGCCGGCGCACACAAGGAAACAATGGCGACGCAGACTGCCGGACAGCCCCCCGATATCGAAGCCGAGAAGGCCCGGCTGCGGGCTGAGGCTTTTTCGGCGCGCGGAAAGCTCGATGCGGCGGAGCGCGCCGAATTCTCCAAGACCATCTGCCGGCATTTTTCCGAAGGCCTCGTGCTGGGCCCCGAAGATGTCGTCGCCTGCTACTGGCCGATCCGCGACGAGGTCGACTGCCAGCCGCTTCTGACGCAACTGGTCGACGCCGGCCAGCCCGTCTGCCTGCCCGTGGTGACGGCGCCGGACGCGCCGCTCGATATGCGGCTGTGGGAGCCGGGGCAGGCGCTCTATCCGGCCGGCTTCGGCACGCTGGCGCCGGACGATCTGTCGCAACTCGTGGTTCCCGATCTGATCGTGCTGCCGCTGGTTGGGTTCGACGCCACGGGCACGCGGCTCGGCTATGGCGGGGGGCATTATGACCGCACGCTCGATGCGCTCGAGAAGCGGCCGCGCTTGATCGGGCTCGCCTTTTCGGTGCAGGAACTGGCATATGTGCCGCGCGCGGCACATGACGTGCCGCTGGACGCGGTGGTGACCGAACTCGGTCTGCGCGCTTTCGGCGAGGCTGGATGAAATTTCTTTTCCTGGGCGATGTGGTGGGGCGGTCCGGGCGTGATGCCGTGGCCGAGCGCCTGCCGGGGCTGATCGCGCAACTCGAGCTCGATTTCGTGGTGGTCAATGGCGAGAACGCCAGCCATGGGCGTGGGCTGACCGAGCCGCATTACCGCCTGCTGCGCGATGCCGGCGCCGACATCGTCACGCTGGGCGATCATGCCTTCGACCAGCGCGACACCATTTCCTATATCGCGCGCGAGCCGGCGCTGCTGCGCCCGATCAATTTTCCGCCCGGCACGCCGGGGCGCGGGGCCATGCTGTCGGTAGGGCGCAACGGGCATCGGGTGCTGGTGGTCAACGCGCTGGGGCGGGTTTTTCTGAGCCCTTCCGACGATCCGTTCCGCGCCGTCGAGGCGGCGATCGCCGCCTGTCCGCTGGGCGAGCAGGCCGATGCCGTGATTGTCGACTTCCACACCGAGGCGACCAGCGAGATCCAGGCCATGGGGCATTTCCTCGATGGGCGGGCGACGCTGGTGATCGGTACGCATACCCATATCCCGACCGCCGATCATCGTGTGCTGCGCGGCGGCACGGCGCTGATGGCCGATGCCGGCATGTGCGGGGACTACGATTCCGTCATCGGCGTCGATGTCGAGGAGCCGCTGAACCGGTTCTTGACCGGCATTCCCAATGCGCGCTTCACCCCGGCCGACGGCGAGGCGACGCTGAGCGGGGCGCTGGTCCAGACCGATCCGGAGAGCGGTCTGGCCCGCAGCATCGCGCCGATCCGGGTGGGCGGGGTGCTGGACCAGGCGCTGCCGGCCTTCTGAGCCGGCTTCGGCTTTTCTTTTGGCGCGGATTTTTTTATAAGCCGGCCAACCCCGATATGCTCCAGTCAGACCGAGGATTGCGAATGGCCGGCCATTCCCATGCCAAGAACATCATGCATCGCAAGGGCAAGAGCGATGCCATCCGTTCCAAGATCTTTTCCAAGCTGGCGCGCGAGATCACCGTGGCCGCCAAGATGGGTGCGCCCGACCCGGCGATGAATGCACGGCTGCGCCTCGCTGTCGCCAATGCGCGCGCCCAGTCCATGCCCAAGGACAATATCGAACGCGCCATCAAGAAGGCGTCGGGCAGCGATGGCGAGAATTACGACGAGATGCGCTATGAGGGTTACGGGCCTGGCGGCGTGGCGGTGATCGTCGAGACGCTGACCGACAACCGCAACCGCACCGCCTCGAACCTTCGCAGCTATTTCTCCAAGAACGGCGGCGCGCTGGGCGAGACCGGCTCGGTTTCGTTCATGTTCGACCGCGTCGGCGAAATCTTTTACCTGGCGGACGCGGCGGATGCCGACAAGGTGATGGAGGCGGCGATCGAGGCCGGCGCCGATGATGTCGAGAGCGATGAGGACGGCCACGCCATCTATACCAGCTTCGAGGCGATGAGCGAGGTCGCCGGCGCGCTCGAGGCGAGCCTTGGGGAGGCAGAATCGGTCAAGGCGATCTGGAAGCCGCAGACGCTGACCGAGCTCGATTCCGACAAGAGCGCGACGCTGATGAAGCTGATCTCGACGCTCGAGGAAGACGACGACGTGCAGAACGTTTACGCGAACTACGAGATGAGCGAAGAGGACCTCGCCGCCGCCGTCTAGAGTATTTCCTGTTCTGATTGAATCAGAACAGGAACTCTAAGTTCTTGTTTTGTCGCGTTTCCGATCCCCGGATCACGTCCGAGGAGCAAAAGTGGTAGCCACTTTTGCTGGAAACGCTTTAGTCAGGCGGCGATGCCGGTGGCGAGAGGGCCGGTGACAACGCGGTTGCGGCCGGCCTGCTTGGCGGCGTAGAGGCGCTGGTCGGCCTCGTGGAACAGCCTGCCGAAGCTGGTCGTGCCCGCGTGGCAGGCGGCGCCGATGCTGACCGACAGGGCATGCGGCGCGCCGGCAGGCGCGAAGGGCGCGACCTGCACCGTGCGGCGGACATGCTCGGCAAGGGAAGCGAGCAGGCGCGGACAGGCATCGGGCAGGTAGACCGCGAATTCCTCCCCGCCCATGCGCCCGACCAGATCGCCGGGGCGCACCGCGTCGCGTATGGTTCCGGCGATGATGGCCAGGGCCTCGTCGCCGCGATCATGTCCGAAGGTATCGTTGATCGCCTTGAAGTTGTCGGCGTCGATGACGAGCATGGCGCCGGTATGTCCGGTGCGCGTTTCCATCAATCGGGTGCAGCGCTCGACGAAGGCGTCGCGGTTGAGGCAGG
>JAEWHZ010000275.1 GCA_023387585.1 Pseudomonadota bacterium | reverse complement strand
CGCATGCGGTGGTCGAGGGACACACCACGATCGGCCCCGACAGCCGCATCTTTCCCTTCGCCTCGGTCGGCCACGAGCCGCAGGACCGCAAGTTCGAAGGCGAGGATTCGCGGCTCGAGATCGGCGCACGCTGCGTCATCCGCGAATCGGCGACGCTCAATCCCGGAACGCGCGGCGGCGGCATGGTGACCCGGATCGGCGACGACTGCCTGATCATGGCCAACGCCCATGTGGCGCATGACTGCATCATCGGCAACAACGTCATCCTCGCCAATTATGTCGGCATCGCCGGCCATTGCGTGGTCGGCGACAACGTCATCTTCGGCGGCATCGTCGTGGTGCACCAGTTCACGCGCATCGGCGAGCACGCCTTCATCGGCGCCCAGAGCATGGTCGATGGCGACGTGATCCCCTATGGCATGGCGCTGGGCAATCGGGCGGCTCTTGCCGGGCTCAACCTCGTCGGCCTCAAGCGCCGCGGCTTCGGCCGCGAGGCCATCAACCGGCTGCGCGCCGCCTATCGGCAGATATTCTCCAACGAGGGCACGCTGCGCGAGCGCGTCGAGGACGCGGCCGAACTGTTCCAGGGCGACGAGCTTGTGCAGAACATCGTCGCCTTCATCACCGCGGCCAGCGATCGCCCGATCCTGCTGCCGCGCAACGGGCACCACGACACCGCGTGAGCACGCTCGCGGCGCGAGACCGGCTCAAGCTCTTCGTCCTCGCCGGCGAGGCTTCCGGCGATCGCATCGGCGCCGACCTGATCACCCGCCTCGAGGCGCGGTTGCCGCTCGATGTCGCCGGCGTCGGCGGCGACGAGATGTCGGCGGCCGGCGTCCGCTCGATTTTTCCGATGTCCGACCTGGCGGTCATGGGCATTTCCGACGTGCTGCGTCGCCTGCCGCTGCTGCTGTGGCGGGTGGAGCAGGTGGCCCGCTACATCGCCCGCACCGATCCCGATGTGGTCGTGCTGATCGATGCCCAGGAGTTCTCTCGCCTCGTCGCCAAACGGCTCAAGGCCAAGCGGTTTGCCGGGGCGGTTCTGCTCTATGTTGCGCCGTCCGTCTGGGCCCGCGCTCCGCACCGGGCCAAGGCCTATGCGCCGCTCTTCGCCGAAATCCTCGCCGTGCTGCCCTTCGAACCCAAGGTACTGAGCGATCTCGGCGGCCCGCCAACCGTCTATGTCGGACATCCGGCCCTGGCGGAGGCGCAATTGCCGACCGATGGGGCCGCCGACCGCGTCGCGCTGCTGCCCGGCAGCCGCGACGGCGAAATCCGCCGGCATCTGCCGATCATGCGCGCCGCCGCCGAAGCGCTCGCCGCCCGGCATCCCGAGCTGCGCTTCTTCATCCCCTCGCTCGCCTCCCGGGCCGACGATCTGCGCCAGCGCATCGCCGACTGGCCGGTGCCGGTCGAGATCGTCGCCGACCGTGCCGCCCGCCGCGCGCTCTATGCCGAAACCCGCCTCGCCGTCACCTCGACAGGCACCGCGACGCTCGAGCTGGCCCTTGCCAGCGTGCCGACCGTGGGCGTCTACGTTATGGATCCGCACCAGGCGCGCGTCTATGCCAGGCTCGGCCGCCCGCGCGCCAGCCTGCCCAACATCATCCTCAACGAGGATCTGATCCCCGAATTCATCATCGAGGACAGCGAGCCGGCAGAGATCGTCGCCGCCGCGCTCGAACTCGCCGGCTCGGCCGATCTGCGCCGGCGCCAGCGGGAAGGCTTTGCCCGCCTCTTGCAGCTCATGCAGGACGGCGAGCCGGGCGAGGGGCGACACGACCCCGCCGAGCGCATCCTGGCCCACCGCAAATGAAAAGGCGGACCTGACGCCCGCCCGTCATCCGATCGACGCGGCTTTCAGCGCTGGCTGATCTCGACATAGTCGCGCGCCGGCGAGCCGTTATAGAGCTGGCGCGGGCGGCCGATTTTCTTCTGCGGGTCGCCGATCATTTCCTTCCACTGCGCGATCCAGCCCACCGTGCGGGCCACGGCGAACAGCACGGTGAACATCGAGGTCGGGAAGCCGATCGCGTCGAGGATCACGCCGGAATAGAAGTCGACATTGGGGTAGAGCTTGCGCTCGACGAAATACTCGTCCTCGAGCGCGATCCGCTCCAGCTCGCGCGCCACCTGCAGCGTGGGGTTGTTCTCGACGCCGAGAATGTCGAGCACCCGCCGCGCGGTCTCCTGCATCACCGTGGCGCGCGGATCGTAGTTCTTGTAGACGCGATGCCCGAAGCCCATCAGGCGGAACGGATCGCTCTTGTCCTTGGCGCGGGCAATGAATTCGGGGATACGGTCGACCGTGCCGATCTCGCGCAGCATGTTGAGCGCGGCTTCGTTGGCCCCGCCATGCGCCGGACCCCACAAACAGGCGACGCCCGCGGCGATGCAGGCGAAGGGGTTGGCGTCGGACGAACCGGACAGGCGCACCGTCGAGGTTGAGGCATTCTGCTCGTGATCGGCGTGCAAGGTGAAGATCAGGTCCATCGCCCGGGCGATCTCGGGGTTCACCTTGTATTCCTCGGCGGGCACCGAGAAGCACATGTGCAGGAAATTGCTGGCGTAATCGAGATCGTTGCGCGGATAGACGAAGGGCTGGCCGACGGAATATTTGTAGGCCATGGCCGCGATCGTCGGCATCTTGGCGATCATGCGGATCGAGGCGATCTCGCGCTGGTGCGGATCGTTGATGTCGGTCGAGTCGTGATAGAAGGCGGCCATCGCGCCGACGACGCCCGTCATCACCGCCATCGGATGCGCATCGCGCCGGAAGCCGCGATAGAAATAGTGCATCTGCTCATGCACCATGGTGTGGCGCGTCACCAGTTCCTCGAACTCGCGGAACTGGGCCTTGCTGGGCAGCTCGCCATAGAGCAGCAGGTAGCACACCTCGAGATAGCTGGATTTTTCGGCCAGTTGCTCGATCGGATAGCCGCGATAGAGCAGTTCGCCCTTGTCGCCGTCGATGAAGGTGATGGCGCTGTCGCAGGCGGCCGTGGAGGTGAAGCCGGGATCGTAGGTGAACAGGCCGGTCTTGGCATAAAGCGAACGGATGTCGATCACGTCCGGGCCGACGGAGCCGTGAAGCACCGGGAACTCGTAGCTCTCGTCGCCGAGTGTGAGTTTGGCAATTTTGTCGGTCATGCAACAGCTCTCCTCGTGGTCCGCGCGAACCCGGGAGAAGGGGCCGCCGCGCATTGGTCGTCTCTCCGGCCGTCAGCCGGTCGCGATAGGTAAGCGCCGCTTACCCGTCAAACTCAAGCCGTTTGTGCTGCGATCTGGTCGTCGAGACGCGCTAAGCTCTCTTGACGCCCGATCAGCACCATCACTTCGAAAATCCCCGGCGACACCGTGCGCCCGGTCAGGGCGGCGCGCAGCGGCTGCGCCACCTTGCCCAGCTTCAGCCCGCGCTGCTCGGCGAGCTGGCGCATGGCGGCGTCGATCCCCGGCACGGTCCAGTCGTTGAGTCCCATCAGGATCGTGCGCGCCGAGGCCAGCACCGATCTGCCATCGGCATCGAGCAGCTTTGCAGCCGCCTCGTCGGGCACCAGCGGGCGCCGGGCATAGATGAACTGGGCGAGGTCGATCAGCTCCAGAATGGTCTTGGCGCGCGGCTGCAATTCGGGCAGCGCGGCCAGCACCGTGTCGTGGTTCGCGGTCAGCCCGGCATGGTCGGCATCGCGCCCCGTTTCCGCCGCGGTGGCGACCATGACCTCATAGAGCCGCTCCGGCGTCGCCTCGCGGATATACTGCCCGTTTACGCTTTCGAGCTTGACGAAATCGAAGCGTGCCGCGCCCTTGTTCAAGCCGTCGAGCCCGAACCACTCGACCATCTGCTCGCGCGAAAAAATCTCGTCGTCGCCATGGCTCCAGCCGAGACGGGCGAGGTAATTGCCCATCGCCTCGGGCAGATATCCCATCTGACGATAGGCGGCGACGCCGAGCGCGCCATGGCGCTTGGAGAGCTTGGCGCCGTCCGGCCCGTGGATCAGGGGGATATGCGCCATGTCCGGCACCGTCCAGCCCATGGCGTTGTAGATGACGATCTGGCGGGCGGCATTGGTCAGGTGGTCGTCGCCGCGAATGATGTGAGTCACGCCCATGTCGTGATCGTCCACCACCACGGCGTGCATATAGGTCGGCGTACCGTCCGAGCGCAGGATGATGAAGTCATCGAGATTCTCGGCCTTGAACACGACCTTGCCCTGCACGTGATCATCGACGACGATCTCGCCGCTCTGGGGCGCCTTGATGCGGATTACCGGCGCGACACCCTCGGGCGCCTCGGAGGGGTCACGGTCACGCCAATAGCCGTTGTAGCGCGGCGGCTTGCCGGAGGCGCGGGCCTCCTCGCGCATCTGCGCCAGCTCCTCGGGCGAGCAGTAGCAATGATAAGCCTCGCCGCGCGCCAGCAGCTCCCGGGCGATCTCGGCATGGCGGGCCGCGCGCGAGAACTGCAGCACCGGCGCGCCGTCCCATTCGATGCCCAGCCAGCGCAGCCCGTCATAGATGGCTTCGACCGCCGCCTGGGTCGAGCGCTCGCGATCCGTGTCCTCGATGCGCAGCAGCA
>JAEWHZ010000265.1 GCA_023387585.1 Pseudomonadota bacterium | reverse complement strand
CGTCGCGCACCGAGAGCCCCGCCAGCCGCACCATGTTCTCGGCCAGCTCCGAGATCAGGATCGGCTCGCCCATGTCGAGCAGGAACACGTCGCCATTGTCCGACAGCGCCCCCGCCTGCACGATCAGCTCGGCCGCTTCGTGGATCGACATGAAATAGCGCGTCATCCGCCGGTCGGTCAGCGTGATCGGCCCGCCCTTGGCGATCTGCTCGCGAAACAGCGGCACCACGGACCCGTTCGAGCCCAGCACATTGCCGAAGCGCACGGCGCAGAAGCGCTTGTCGAGTTTGCGCGCCCGCGCGGTCGCTGCGGCGCGCTGCACGATCAACTCGGCCCAGCGCTTGGTGGCGCCCATCACATTGGTCGGGCGCACCGCCTTGTCGGTCGAGATCAGGACGAAATCGCGCACGCCGGACTCGAGCGCCGCCTCGACGATTCCGAACGTGCCGAACACATTGTTGCGCATGCCTTCGAGCGCATTGGCTTCCACCAGCGGCACGTGCTTGTGCGCGGCGGCGTGGAACAGCACGTCGACGCCATGCGCCGCGAGGGCGCGCGCCACCGCGTCGCGGTCGGTGACCGAGGCGAGCACCGGCACGATCTCGCAATCGGGCAGACCGGCCAGCTCGCGCTCGATCCGGTAGAGCGCGAATTCATTGGCTTCGAACAGCACCAGTTTCTTCGCCCGCCATGCGCTGACCTTGCGGCACAGCTCCGAGCCGATCGAGCCGCCGGCCCCCGTCACCATGATGGTGCGCCCCACCACCATCTCGCGCACCAGCTCGAGATCGGGCGGCACGGCGGAACGTCCGAGGAGGTCATCGATCTCGATGTCGCGAATCTGGCTGACGACATATTTGCCCGACACGATATCGACAAGGTCGGGCACCGCCTGCACGGTCACGCCGCGCCCGGCAAGCGAGGCGACGACGTCCTTGCGTTGCGCCGGCGCCAGCTCGGGCATGCACAGCACCACCTTCTTGACCCCGTAATCGCGCACCAGCGTCGGCAACTGGCCCGGATCATAGACCTTGAGCCCGGCCACGTCGCGCCGGTGCAGCTCCGGCCGGTCGTCGAGGAAGCCGACGACGAAATGCGTGGCGTGCAGCGAGGCGGCGAGCGCCACCCCGGCCTCGCCGGCGCCATAGATGGCGACGGCCGGCCGGCTTTCCATCAACGCGCTGTGGCGCGGCCAGAAAATCCATTTTGCGGTCAGCCGGCTGCCGACGATCAGGATCGAGGCCAGCGCCCAGTAGATGAACGGCACCGAGCGCGGCACCACCATGGTGCCGATGATCTGCACCAGAAAGGCGAACAGCACCCAGAGCAGCACGGCGATGGTCACCGCCTGCACCATGGTCCACACCGCCCGCTCGGGCAGATAGCGCACCACGGCGCGATAGAGCCCCATGCGCGCGAACACCGGCACCGCCAGCGCCGGCGCCGCGGCGATGGCGAGGAACTCGTTGGCGCGCTGCGGGATCATGAAGCGATCGAGCCGCAGCGAAAAGCTCGCCCAGATCGCGAAGGCGAGCACCAGCGTGTCGAAGGCGATGAGGATGATCTGCTTGTATCGGCGCGGCAGGCCGATCAGGCGCGATTTGAGCAAAACGATCATGGCGTCTCGGATTCAGGCGGATACCGCCGAAACCCCGACCGCATAGCTTCTATCCGCCGCCGGCGCCACGGAAAATGTGCACGCTAGCTCTCCTGAACGAGCCGTTCGCGCCATATGCCTGCGGCACGGCTGCGTCTGGTCATGCGGGCCGCAGAGCGCTATCACCATGGGGAAGGGGTTCCTGATGAGCGGCGAACGCAAGGACGTCCACAATTCCGACTTGCCTGTGCTGTGCCGCAGTTGCGAGGCGCGGCACAAGGGCATGTGCGGCGTGCTCGAGCCCGACCAGCTGATGGAGCTGGCGCGCACGGCCCACAAGGCGCGCGTCGAGCCCGGTTCCGAGCTGATCGGCGACAGCACCGAGATTCACAGCTACGCCAACATCATGCGCGGCGTCGTCAAGCTCACCAAGGTGCTCGAGGACGGCCGCCAGCAGGTTGTGGGGCTGCAATTCGCCCCCGATTTCCTCGGCCGGCTCTATGGGGACGAGAACGCCGTGGCGGCCGAGGCGGCGTCCGATGTCGAGCTGTGCGTCGTGCCGCGCGCCGCCCTCGAAACGCTGGTCGCGCGCTATCCCGCGCTTGAGCACCGGCTGATGCGCCAGACCCTGCGCGAGCTCGACGAGGCGCGCGACTGGATGGTGACGCTGGGGCGCAAGACGGCGCAGGAAAAGGTCGCGAGCTTTCTCTACCTGATCGCGACTCATGCCGATCCGGACGGCAGGGTCGAGGGCTCCGTCGCCTATGACCTGCCGCTCAGCCGGCTGGATATCGCCGACTTCCTCGGGCTCACCATCGAGACCGTGTCACGCCAGCTTACCCGGCTTCGCCGCTCCGAGATCATCCGCATCACCAACACCCGCCACGTCGAGATCCCCGACCTCGCCCGCCTCGGGGCCCTGTGCGGCTGAACCGCTGCCGGCTTCGGATAGCATCGCCGCAAGATGCGCCTCGAAGGCCACGTGCCGGCGCAGCCCTTCGAAAAAACCGCGCAGCATGAAGCCGGTCGCCTCGGGCGACGGGCGGCGAAACCCCTCGCCATAGGCGCGCAGCGCGTCCTGCACCTCCTCGGCATAACACAGATCGACCTGATGCTCGACGCGCAGCCATTCGAGCGTCGCCGCCAGAGCCGGCCGCTCGGGCGCCGAGCACGCCATGTCGCGGAACAGCTCGGCTTCCTCGATCTTCTGGGCGGCCGCCAGCACCGGGCCGATGGCGCGTGACAGGAACAGGCATTTTTGCGTATCGATCCGGGGCAGGGCGTCGGCCACGGCTTCCAGCTCGTCGCACAGGACGAGAAGCTGGCGATGATGGGCGGCGAAGTCAGCCTCGCAAGATGGATGCGCGGCAGGCGCCGGCCCGTCAGCCATTTCCGGTCCCTCCGCCGGGGATTGAACGGTCATGAAACAATCGATCCCGAAATGACCGATCCATCCTGCGCCCTGCGGCGTCCGAATACCTTGATCCAGGTCAAGATCGGCGCGGACGCGCTTCACCGCCCCGTTTTCATTGCGCGCGATTGCGCATGAAGTTTTCGAGCCGCGCGACCTGCTCGGCTTCGCCGCGCAGCACGCAGGTGGTGCAATAGTCGGCCCCCGGCGTGCGGTAGAGCCGGCAGCAGCCGCCGCGCAGCCGGAACCATTCCGGAGAATGTCCGTCGGGCTCTATGCGTATGAAACGCCATTGCCGGTTGGCGAGCGGCGCCCCGTCGAAGATCGCCTCGGCTTCCGCGCGTGCGGGATCGACGCGGCCGGTCAGCTTGCCATGGACGAGGAAGCCGTTGGTCATGCCGTCGGTCACCAGCCGCCACAGCGCCCCGCGCGACAGCCCGGTTTCCCTGTTGAGCGCCATGACCAGCGGGCGATGTACGGCAAGGATGGATCGCCGCATGCCGGCGCGATCGAACCCCGTTCCGCCGTCCGCCGCGGCGAAATGAAAGTCGAAGCGGATGTCGCGCGCACCCGGCGTGCCGACCACCGTGAGGTCCGCCCCCAGTTGCGCCGCCTCGAGCGCCGGCAGAATCGTGCCTTCGAGATAGAGCGCCCCAAGAATCTCGCCGAGCCGCCAGGTGAGTATGGAGATCAGATAAGCCGCCGCCGTCCGGGCATCGACGCCTTCGGCCAGCGATGCGGTGCCGGCGAGCCAGTTCTCCAGTATCCCACTGCCTGGCCGCGCCGTTTCGGCCAGCCGCGGCAGCCTCGCGCCCGCCCCAGAAACGTTGAGCCCGAGTTCGGGGCGCTCCGCCGCCAGACGCGCCAGCGTTTGATCGAGGTTCATCCCAGGCGCCTGTTGCGCCGCATCAGCGCGATGAAGAACACTCCGCCGATCAGCCCCGTGATCACCCCGATCGGCATGTCCTGAGGCGAGATGATGATGCGCGCCACCATGTCGGTGAGAACCAGGAAGATCGCCCCCAGCAGGGCCGAGAGCGGCAGCACGCGGCGGAAATCGCCCCCGATGATCATGCGCACGATATGCGGGATCATCAGCCCGACGAAGGAAATGATGCCCGAAAAGGCGACGGCGGCGCCGGTCAGCAGCGCGCAGACGATGAACACCACCATGCGGAAGCGTCCGGCGGGGATGCCGAGCGTCGTGGCACTCTCGTCGCCCAGCGTCATGGCGTTGAGGTTTCGCGCGTTGAACATCAGATAGGCGCCGCACAGGGCGAGGGCCAGCAGCGGATAGGGCAGTTGCGTCCACTGCGCCAGCCCCAGCCCGCCCAGCATCCAGAAGATCGCCGTATGCGCTGCCCGAGGATCGCCGAGGAAGATGCCGAGGCTGCCCAGCGAGGTGACGATGAAGGAGACGGCGACGCCGGTCAGCACCAGCCGGCTGGCATTGGTGGAATTGGCGAAATTGGCGACGCCGACAACCACCGCCGTGGTCGCCAGCGCCCCGATGAACGCCATCAGCGGCACCGTGGCGAGCCCAAGGAACATGCCGGTATGCAACAGCACGATGATCGCCCCGAGCGCTGCGCCCGAGGAGATGCCCAGAAGGTGCGGATCGGCCAGCGGGTTGCGCGTCACCGATTGCAGCGCCGCCCCGACCAGCGCCAGGCTCGCGCCGACCATGGCCCCCAGGATGACGCGCGGCAGCCGTACGTCCCACACGATGCTGTCGCGCCCCGGCGACCAGGTGATTTCAACGCTGCCCGGCGCGACATGGCTGAGGATGACGCTCCACACCAGATCGACCGGGATCGCTACCGCCCCGATCGAGACGGCCAGCATCATCGCCAGTACAAGCACGACGAGAAGCCCGCCAGCGAGCAGCGGCATGTTGTGGATCAGGGCGTGGCGCGGCCCGTCGACGAGGTGCTTGTGAGACATGGGAAACCAGGCCGGCCGCGTACGGCCGGCCGGCCCTTTTCAAAAAAATCAGGAGGCGTGGAAGGCTTCGGCGAGGCGCTTGACCGCCTCGATATTGCGCGGCCCCGGCGTCGCTTCGACATATTCGAGCACCACGAAGCGGTCGTTGACCACGGCCGACAGGTGCTGGAAGGCGGGGTTCTCCTTCATGAAGGCGATCTTCTGCTCGGCGGTCACGTCGCCATAGTTGACAATCACCACCACCTCGGGGTCGCGCTCGATCACCGGCTCCCAGCCCACCTCGACCCAGCTCGATGCCACGTCGTCCATGATGTTGATGCCGCCGGCAGCCTCGATCAACGCCGTGGGAATGGCGTAGCGGCCGGCGGTGAACGGCTTGTCCTCGCCCGAATCGTAGACGAAGACGCGCGGTGCCGTCTCGGCTGCGGGCAGTGTGGCGGTGAAGTCGGCCAGTTCCTGCTGGTAGCCATCGACCAGCGCCTCGGCGCGGTCCTCGACTCCGAAGATGCGGCCGAGATTGATGAGATCGGCATACATGTCGTCCATCGAGGCCTTGGGCTTATCCATGATGTGGATGCAGCTTTCGGTCAGCTCGTAGACGGCGATGCCGAATTCCCCGAGCGTCTCCGGCGTCACCTCGCCGCCCACCCGCATGCCGTAGTTCCAGCCCGCGAAGTAGAAATCGGCATCGGCGCCGAGCAGAACCTCCTTGGTGGGATAATTGGGCGACAGCTCGGGCAGTTCGCCCACGCCTTCGCGCAGTTGCTCATCGAGCTTGTTCCAATCGGAGATGCCGGTATAGCCGACCATATGCTCGGTCAGCCCGAGCACCAGCATCATCTCGACGAGATTGACGTCATTGGCGATGGCGCGCTGAGGCGCGGCATCGAAGGTCACCTCGCGATTGCAGCTCTCAACAGTGACGGGAAAGGCGAGCGCCGATCCGGCGGTGGCAGCGAGCAGCGCCGGAACCAGAAGCGTCGAAGCGATACGCATCAAGAAAATCCTCAGGGGTTGGAAGCGATGTGGAAGGAAAAGCGCGGCCGTCCGGTGGCCGGATGGCTGTCGATCGCCGTCTCGACGGCGAAGGTTTGGCGGATGCTGTCGGGTGTGAGCACGTCGAGCGGCGCGCCGAGCTGCACCTGGCGCCCGGCTTCGAGCACCAGCACGCGGTCGGCATGCGCCGAGGCCAGCGCCAGATCGTGCAGGCACACCACCACCGTGGTCGGCAGGCCCGAAAGCAGGTCGAGCATTTCGAGCTGGTGGCGGATGTCGAGATGGTTGGTGGGCTCGTCGAGCACCAGCAGGTCGGGTTTCTGCACGAGGGCGCGGGCGATCATCACCCGCTGCTTCTCCCCGCCCGACAGCGAGCCGAAATCGCGCGCGGCGAAGGCTGTCAGCCCCATCAGCGCCAGCGCGTCCTCGACCGGCCCGTACTGGTCGGCGGCGAAGCGCTCGAGATGCGGCGTCAGTCCCAGCTCGATGATCTCGGCGACCGACAGGCCGAAATCCGAAGCCTGTTCCTGCAGCACGGTCGCGACGCGCCGCGCGATCGCTTTCGGCCTCAGTGTCCAGACATCCTCGCCGTCGAGCAGCACCCGGCCGGCGCTCGGGCGGTGGAAGCGATAGAGGCAGCGCAGCAGGCTCGACTTGCCGGCCCCGTTGGGGCCGACCACGGCCAGCATCTCGCCCGGCGCCACGGAAAAGGACAGGTCTTCGATGATCGGCAGGCGGCTCGATGGCCCCCAGCTCAGACCCTCGACCGCCAGCCGCGCCGGCCTAGGGCCGACCAGTCGCCGCGCCAGCTCCATCCCGGACCTCCGCCATCACAGCGTTTCCGGCAGAGAGGAAACGCGACCAAGAACGGCCCGGGCGAAAGGTCACGGAAGAACCGATACGGCGAAAAGCTGCGATTCTTATCGGGCAAACGGCCCGCAAATGCTCGTCGAGCGCCATCCGGATTCCCCTCGGCACACCCCGGCCGGGTTGAAACGATCGTCGTCGACGGCAGGTCTCCTGGCTTGCGGGTCGACGCGCTTCCGAGCCTTCCCGGCCTGTCGGGCCAGTGGCGAATTTCGGAAGAGCTCACCGCTCACAGTTGCGGGGGCAGCCACGGTCTTGCGCCCTGATGGGTACGTCGCACCGTGTTCCCTTTTAATCCCCGTTGGCACCCGGCCGCCGGGGAACCAGCGACGCGCAC
>JAEWHZ010000077.1 GCA_023387585.1 Pseudomonadota bacterium | reverse complement strand
TGGATATTCGGACGCGTCGACTGCTCCACATGCTCGCAACCGTCCTCACCGAGAGCGTGCTGAAAAGCGATGAGACGCTACAGGACGCAGCCGACCTCATCTGGGCACATCCGCAAGTCCTGGCCGAGCTGGGCCAGCTGCTGGATGTGTTGTCCGACCGCGTCGAGCATGTGCAGCAACCGCTTTCGACTCATCCTGACGTACCCCTCTGCGTCCACGCCAGATACACCCGCCGAGAAATGCTGGCCGCGTTCGCGAACGGAGATGACCTCAAGGTGCCCGAGTGGCGGGAAGGCGCGCGCTGGATTGCCGAGGCGCGAGTCGACTTGTTGGCCTTTACTTTGGACAAGACCAGCGGCCATTTCTCGCCAACGACTCGCTACCGCGACTACGCGATCAGCCCTACGCTTCTTCATTGGGAAAGCCAGTCTGGGACTCGCGAAACGAGCGAAACAGGAAAGCGCTATCAGAGCCATGAGGCTAATGGCAGCCTGGTGCTGCCCTTTGCCCGCCTGACAACAGACGATCGTGCCTTCTGGCTGCTTGGACCGGCCACCTATGTGAACCACGAAGGCGAGCGGCCAATGGCCATCACCTGGCACCTTTCGCACGAACTTCCCGGAGATCTATTTGCCAGCTTCGGTGCAGCAGTTTCTTGACGATCAGCGTAATGACCCAGCGGTTTCTGCACAGGTCAGGCCGCTAAAGCATAGGCTTCGGCGGGTGTCTTCATGTCCAGCGCCTGGTGCGGGCGCCGATGGTTGTAGAACTGGATCCAGTCGCCGATCACGCGGCTGGCAAGTTGCTGGCTTTCGAAGCAGTGGCGGTGGGCGCACTGCTCCTTAAACGTGCGGATGACCCGCGCCACCATGCCGTTCTGGTGCGGGCAGTGTGACCTGCCCCCATTGAGCCGTACCACGCATTCCTGAGTAAAGTCCGTCACCCCAGAGAGGACGGACATGCGCAAGAGTCGTTTCACCACCGAACAGATCATCGGGTTCATCAAGCAGGCCGAAACCGGCATGGCCGTGTCGGAACTCACGCGGCAGTACGGCTTCAGCCCGGCGAGCTTCTACGCCTGGCGGGGCTAGAACAGCGATTCAATGAACTGCAGAGCCTCTATCGAGGATTTCACATAGCCGTCCACCTGGCGCAGCGTTATACCGGAATTCTTCCCGTGAGCAATCAGGTGGCGGTTCGACATAATCGAGTCAATCGCTCCCTTGCGGCGTCCAGCATCACTCGCCAAGAAGTCCTCAAGGCGCACGCCCCAGTCCCGATCGAACCTCGAAACCACCTCGACAAACTTGCCAGCGTTGGGGTTCTGCACTTTTCTAAGCGCAGACATCGAGTACGAAGCGACAGCCGGTTGAGCACGACTCTTAACGTAGTGACACATTACTTCGGCAAGAGCGTTCTCAAGGAAACCAGCGGCGGCGATGCATGCGTATCTGCCCAAGTGACCTTGCGCATAGGTAGGTAAATCCGCGTCTCCGATAAACTTCTGCAAGAGAGCATCTAGGCTCTGCGCTTGAGCACGGACCGCCGGCGTAGTGATCATGCAAGAAGGAGATAGTCTTGCGCTAGACGCATACGCAGCTCGACCGACTTTTCGTTAGCTGTTCCGCGACTGACTGCTGCCTTGTATGTTTCATCCTCCATCAGGGCAGCATAGGCCGACTTGACTTCCTCGGAGTCGACAACTTCGCCGATCCTGATCTTCTTGGCCAATGCCACCATCACGGAATCGAAAACAGCGGCGTTAAGCGCCCGAACAATCTTGAAGGCTCTACTTCCTAAAGCCTCGTACACGATATCCACGCTCTTCTCGAATACTTCGCCGAGCTTAGTTGCGGCATCGCCTGAGATATGGCGCTGCTGATGTGCATACTTCGACAAGAACTCACTCATCGGTGCGGCATAGCCTTCCCATCCGTCCTGAAACGCCAAGAAGCGAAGTATCAGCTCCTGATCCTTCAGTCTCGAACTTGGCGGCCCAAAGATCTCTCGCCACTTCTCGTTCTTGTTCAGTCGTTTGAGAAGGTCGATCAGGCTGCCATGATAGATAGCAGACCTGATCTCCTGCGGCACCAACTTTCGCCCCCCGGTATTGAGCCGCTCAAAAATGTGATACATGCCCGTGTCATCATTTTCAGGGGACTCCTGCTTGACAACGGTTGCGTGAATCACCGAGTTGTCGAGAGTTCGCCGTTCCTCCTCGGACAGATCTTCATAAGTCTTTCCTTCGAGGTGAGGCTGAACTTTTAGAAGGCGGAACTTCCTGATGGTGTTGCTACCTTCGGAGGCATTGAACTCGCCTTTATAGAAGAACTCCAAGCTTCGCAGGCGCTGCTGACCGTCAATCACCAGAAGCTCTTTTGTGTCAGGCTCGCTTGATAGGAATACCCCAGGCACTGGCAACCCTAGCAATAGTGATTCAACTAAACGCGACGCTTCAGCTTGGCTCCAAACATAGCTTCTCTGGAAGTCTGGGACTCGAATATCGCCACGCATCAGCCGCCTAACCGCGCCCTCCACATCGAAGTCGACTCCAAACGAAGTGATGTTGTAGCGCACCGGAGCAACATGCTCATCCTGAGCGCTGTCATCATCGACGTCATCCACTTCCGGGACTTGACCTTTATCCACCATGAAGACCTATTCCTCTGAGATTACATATTCCGCCGATACTCCCCACCCACATCATAAAGCGCATGGCTGATCTGCCCCAGGCTATGCGTCTTCACCGCCTCCACCAGCGCCTCGAACACATTCCTGCGTTCCCGCGCCGTCTTCTGCAGGTACCCCAGCCCATGCCCGTCATGCGGCTCCGTCGCCGCCGCGGCCTGGTCCTCCACCACGTGCTCATGCTCGGTCTCCCCCACCGGCGCCAGCACGTTGCGTGACTGCTGCCACAGCCGCACGTTCTCGATCTGCTGCCCCTTCTCTTCTTCCGTCGAGCGGATCAGTTCGATCTCGGTCGCGATCTCGCCGGCGTGCTCCTTCGGCAGGAACATGTTCACGCCCACCAGCGGCAGGCTGCCGTCGTGCTTCTTGTGTTCGTAGTACAGGCTCTCTTCCTGGATCTTGCCGCGCTGGTACATGGTGTCCATGGCGCCCAGCACGCCGCCGCGCTCGCTGATGGCTTCGAACTCCTTGTACACGGCCTCTTCCACCAGGTCGGTCAGGTAGTCCACGGCGAAGCTGCCCTGCCAGGGGTTCTCGCAGAAGTTCAGCCCCAGCTCCTTGTTGATGATCATCTGGAT
>JAEWHZ010000227.1 GCA_023387585.1 Pseudomonadota bacterium | reverse complement strand
CCGCGAGCGGCAGATCGGCGTCGAGCACGTGGTCCTCGCGCACATAGGCGTGGGCCAGCACGTAGTCGCCCAGCTCCTGGCTGTTCCTCAGGCCGGCGCAGTGGCCGAGCATGATCCAGGCATGCGGACGCAGCACGGCGATGTGGTCGGTGATCGTCTTGGCGTTGGAGGGGCCGACGCCGATATTGACCATGGAGATGCCGCGCCCGCGCGGGCCGACCAGATGATAGGCCGGCATTTGCGGCAGGCGCGCCGTCGGGCTTCCGGAACTGCCGCCGCCGAGCCGGGCATTGGTGGTGATGGCGTTTCCGGGCTCGACGAAACTGTCATAGGCGGGGTGGCCCTCTTCCATATAGGCGCGGGCCATGCGGCAGAATTCGTCGATATAGACATGATAGTTGGTGAAGATGACGAAGTTCTGGAAGTGGTCGGGAATCGTGCCGGTGTAGTGGCTGAGCCGGAACAGCGAATAATCGACCCGCGGCGCGGTGAAATGCGAAAGCGGGTAGGGCCCGCCATAAGGCGGCACGAAGCTGCCATTGGCGATCTCGTCATCGGTGTGCGACAGCTCGGGCGCGTCGAACACGTCGCGCAGCGGAATATCGAGGGCGTTGAGCGCGGCGCCGTCGACGAATTCCGACGGCGACAGGGCGAAATGCAGCGGGATGGGGGTGTCGGACTCCCCGATATCGACCGTGCCGCCATGATTGCGCAGGATGACCTCGAACTGCTCCTGGTAATAGCCCTTGAACAGTTCGGGCGCCGTGACGGTGGTGCGGTAGATGCCGGGGGTGTGCAGATACCCGTAGGCGAGGGTGGATTCCGAGCGGCCATAGCTCGTCGAGCGCACCTCGACCTGGGGGTAGAAGGCGCGGATGCGCCCAGGGGGCACGGTGCCTTTGCTCAGCGCATGCAGGTGCTGGCGGATGAAGCCGGTGTTGCGCGCATAGATCTCGGCGAGATAGGCCCAGGCCTCGGCCGGGTCGGTGAAGGCGCGGGCCTCGGCGGTCGGCGGCGTGATGGTTCTCATGTTCGCCCCCGGAGCGCCGGACGATTCTGCCGAAGCGGATCGCGCGCCCCATCATGTTGCATCGGATTCACCTTTCGGTGATGGCACTTTTCCCGCCGCAATCCAACACCATCTTCCATGTCAGTTCGCCGGCGACGCAAACGACCCATGCAAACGGTGAACCAGGATACGGCCGATCGCTGCTTGTCCCCCAAGCCCTCAACAATGCGGGGATCGCCGAATCCGGGGCCGCGCGAAGCTTTTCGAAGCTCGCGCGGCCTTTTTGATTCCGGCCGTCCGGTTCCCGGAGGCGGATTTGCCAATCGTGATATTTCAACGTTGCATTTGTATGTACGAATGTGCATGATCTGTCCGTGGGCGAGATCATTGCAGGCTTCGATTGGGATGACGGCAACTGGCCGAAATGCGCCAAGCATGGGCTGACCAGACGCGAGATCGAAAGCGTTTTCTACGGGTCTCCCGCCATTCAGCCCGACCCTGCGACCGCCGAGCAACGGCTGCGTGCCATCGGACGCAGCGAGGAAGGGCGCTATGTCTTTGCGGTCTTCACGTTGCGCGCGGTCGGGGGCAGAACCTTTATCCGCCCGATCAGTGCCAGATATATGCATCTCAAGGAGATCGAGCGCTATGAGCAAGGATGAGCTGAAGACGCTGCCGGATTTCGCGAGCGATGCGGAGGCGGAAGCTTTCGTCGATACGGCCGATCTGTCGGAATACGATCTGTCCGGCTTCAAGCCGGCGCGCTTCGAGTTCGAGAAAAAGGCGGCCGTCTTCAACATGCGGCTGCCCCAATCGCTGCTCGATGCGCTGAAGCTCAAGGCCAAGGCGAAGGGCGTGCCCTTCACCCGTTATGTTCGCATGCTGATCGAAGAGGATGTTTCGCGCCGGTAGGCGCCTGTTTAATCGTCTCCCAGATCGATCAGCGTCTCGGGGTTGATCTCGCCGTCATAGCTGGCGTCCACCTCGTAGCGGCGCAGCACGAACTGGCCTTCGGCGTGGCGGTAGACGGCGTTCGAGCTGGCATCGCCGATGCCGCGCCACAGCGAATGGCTGGAGATGGTGCCGGCTTCGGCATCGACCTCGGCGTTGACCAGTTGCAGCGTGGCCGAATAGCCGGCGATGGCGATGCTTTCGACGGGGCTTTCGAAATCGTCGGGGTCGGTGTGGACGATGTCGAGCTCGGGCCGGGCGAAGGGCAGGGGCCGGAATCCCTCGGTGCCGTCGTCGATGAAGAAGACCGAGACGAGGTTGTAGGCGCCCGAGAAGCAGTGGAACTGGTGGATGGTGACGGTTTCGGGCCCAGCGCCTTCCCAGTCGCGCTGGAAGGTGAATTCGAAGATCTCGACGCGTTCCTCGGGCGGCGGCATGAAGTCGCCCTCGAACATGCAGGTATCGGCGAAGGTCTGCTGGAAGATCTCGTATTTTTCCGCGTCGAAGCCGGTTTTCGCCTTGGCGGCGAGCGGGGTGGCGAATGCGGCGAACACCAAGACGCCGAAGGCCAATTTGGGACGAATCTGCATCGAAAATCCTCTGAACACGCGGTCCACTTTACCTGATGGCCGAAACTGCATAAGCCCACCCGTAAGCGGATAGCGGAGCGGAACATGACGCGGATCATCGACGGAAAGGCCTTTGCCGAGCAAGTCAGGATGCGCATCGGTACCCATGTGCAGCGACTCAAGGCCGAGCACGGCATCGTGCCCGGCCTGGCGGTGGTCATCGTCGGCGAGGATCCGGCGAGCCAGATCTACGTGTCCTCCAAGGCGCGGCAGACGGTCGAGCTGGGCATGGCCTCGTTCAAGCACGAACTGCCCGCCGACACGCCGCAAGCCGAACTGCTAGCGCTGATCGAACGGCTCAACGCCGATCCGGCGGTGCACGGCATCCTGGTGCAGATGCCGGTGCCGGCGCATATCGATGCCAATGCGGTCATTGCCGCCATCGACCCGACCAAGGACGTCGACTGCTTCACGCCGGCCAATGTCGGCAAAGTGCAGATCGGGCTGCCGGGGCCGGTGTCCTGCACGCCGCTCGGCTGTTTGATGCTGCTGCGCGACACGGTGGGCAACATGAGCGGGCTGGAAGCGGTGGTGATCGGGCGCTCCAATCTCGTCGGCAAGCCGATGGCGCAGCTTCTGTTGCGCGAGAACGCCACGGTGACGCTGGCGCATTCGCGCACGCGCGATCTGGCCGATGTGGTGCGCCGTGCCGATATCGTCGTCGCCGCCGTGGGGCGCCCGCATATGGTCAAGGGCGACTGGATCAAGCCTGGCGCCACGGTGATCGATGTCGGCATCAACCGCGTGCCGGCGCCGGAAAAGGGCGAGGGCAAGACGCGGCTGATCGGCGATGTCGATTTTCAGGCGGCGCTGGGCATCGCCGGGGCGATCACGCCGGTGCCGGGCGGAGTAGGGCCGATGACCATCGCCTGCCTGCTGGCCAACACGGTCACCACGGCATCGCTGATCCACGGGCTGGAGCCGCCGCGCGACCTGACGGCTTAACTCTTTGATTTTTCACGTTGCCGCTCGCGGGCGCGGATTTCGTTCCAGTAGAGATCGAGCCGTTCCAGCCCGGCTTCGGCGGGTTCGACGCCGGCCTCGCGGCAGCGGGATTCGACATGGCGGAAGCGGCGCTCGAATTTGAGGTTGGCGTCGCGCAAGGCCGCCTCGGGGTCGACGCCGAGATGGCGCGCCAGATTGGCGACGGCGAACAGCAGGTCGCCGATCTCCTCATGCGTCTTGCCGGCATCGCTGGAGATCGCCGCGTCCTCGACCTCGTCGAGCTCTTCGAGGACTTTTGCCCGCACCGCCGGCCGGTCGGGCCAGTCGAAGCCGACGCCGGCGGCGCGGCGGGCGAGCTTTTCGGCCCGTGCCAGCGCCGGCAGGGGTTTTGCGACATCATCGAGCACGGAAGGGGGCGTGTTCGGCTTCAGCTCCGCCTTGGCGGCGCGCTCCTCGGCCTTGATCGCCTCCCAGCGGCCCTTGGCCATGCCGGCATCGCGCGCCGCCTGGTCGCCGAAGACATGCGGATGGCGCCGGATCAGCTTTTGCGTGATCGCCTCGACCACGTCGCCGATGTCGAACAGCCCGGCCTCGGCCGCCATCTGCGCGTGATAGACCGGCTGCAACAGCAGATCGCCCAGCTCGTCGCGCAGATCGTCGAAATCCGCGCGCTCGATGGCGTCCGCCACCTCATAGGCTTCTTCGATGGTGTAGTGGCGGATGGTCGAGAAATCCTGCTCGAGGTCCCACGGACACCCGGCGTCGCGATCGCGCAAGGCGGCCATGATCTCGATGAGGCGGGCGAAGTCGCGAGAGGGGGTCATGCGGCGGTTCCGGCGATGGTGGGCTTTGCCCAGATACGGCGAAGGCTGGTTCGCCGCAACAGGGATGGCCGAAGGGAGCACTCCGTCCATACGTATGTGATTCGCATAATATATATTATGGAACTAAAATCAGCGTTGCGAGCATGCTTGCGTACTGAGGATGCGCCATTGGCTGCAGCGCGCTGAGGTCGTCAGGATGAACCCAGCGGAACGCAACATGCTCGTCGCCGAGCAGCTTCGGCTCGCCGCCTGTCCATTCGGTCACGACATGGACGTGATAGCGGGTGGTCCCGTCGACGCCTTCCTCCGTCGCGATCGCCAGCAGCCGAAACACGGTCGGCGTCAGGCCGACTTCCTCACGGGCTTCCCGGATCATTGCTGCGGGTACGTTTTCGTTCGGCTCGACATGGCCGCCGACCAGATCCCAATGGTCCGGAAAGTGCCGCTTGTGGGCCGCGCGTCTGGCGAACAGGATTTTGCCGTCTCGGACGAAAGCAGCGCAGGCGATGTCGACCGTCACTGCGGCCCGCCCGGACGGCCGGTCTGGGCGCGGAATTCGAAGAGTTCGCGGAAGGCGCCGGGCACCAGGGCCGAGAGCGGGTTGATGCGGAACTGGGGATTGTCCAGCGGGCCGCGCACCGCGAAGGTGACGCCGAACAGGCCTTCGCCCTGGCGGCCGCCGAGGATCGGGCCGAGCAGCTGGATCTGCTGGAAGGCGTTGTTGAGCCCGAACAGCGGCACATAGGTGCCGGTGAGATCGTATTGGCGGGTGTCGGTGTGGACGAACCCGCGCATGGTACCGCCCACCGTATCGCCGCTCAGCATGGCCTGCGTGACCTCGATGCGCCCGCCCGAGCGCTGGAACAGCACGCGGGCATTGTCGAAGTCGAGCCGGTTGCGCTCGGCGATCATGGTGCGCGAATC
>JAEWHZ010000218.1 GCA_023387585.1 Pseudomonadota bacterium | reverse complement strand
GCGCGAGCGTATGGTGATGGTGATCACCCGCGAATCGCGCTGCTGCACCACAGACATGCGCTCGATCAGGTTTTGCAGGATCACCCCGTCCTGCACGTCGCCGGGCGGCTGCCCGCCCAGCAGGCGCCGGATGATGGCCACGGGCGAGAACCCGCCGGCCGCGGCGTTGAACTCGGGCTCGGAACGTAGATCGGCGGCTTCGATGACGCGCAGCAGCGTGTCGCGCGAGCGCACCAGCTCGATCTGGCTCGAAACCACGCCAGCCTCGCTGCCGGTCAGTTGCGGCGCCTGCTCGTTGGTGGCGCGGCTATAGGCATTGGCGCGCGGCTCGACGAGGATGCCGGCGCTGGCGTCGTATTCGCGCGGCGTCACGGCCAGGATGGCATAGGTGACGCCGAGCGCCAGGACGGTGAAGAAGATGATGCGTGGCAGGCGGCGCAGCACGGCCGCCGTGACGGCACCGATATCTATGCGCGCATCGCCTGCCGCAGTCGTTTCGTACGCCATCTGGACCTCTTGCACCTGGGCGAACTATCGGTCCAACTTGGTAAGCAATCGGTTAAGCCCGTTGCATTCGGCACGATGCTGCCAGCGGCGTAAGGGGAATTTTAACCACGTCGGCCGACACTCGGGGCGATCCAGGTTCGAGTTCCCGATGCGCCCTCTTCTCATAGCCGTGCTGATAGTCGCGCTGCCGCTCGCCGGCTGCGCCACCACGCGTCCCGCCACCTATCTGGTCGAGCCGCAGGGTCCCTACCGGCTGGACACGGGCGATATCGTCAGGGTCACGGTCTATGGCGACCAGACGCTGAGCACGACCTACCGCGTCGACGATGCCGGCGCCATCTCCTTCCCGCTGGTCGGCAACGTGCCGGTGCGCCACGAGACGACACAGAGCGCGGGGCGGCGTCTCGCCGGGGCGCTGGCCAACGGCTATATGCGCAATCCGGACGTCGCCGTGGAAGTTGCCGAATACCGCCCGTTCTACATCCAAGGCGAGGTCGCCAATTCCGGCGCCCTGCCCTATGCCTATGGCATGAGCGCCCGCGCGGCGATCGCGGCGGCCGGCGGCTACACCGCGACCGCCGATCGCAGCGCGGTCACCATCTATCGCCGCCAGGGCGACGAGATGATCCGCGGCTCGGTCGATCTCGATTTCCTCATCCAGCCGGGCGACACCATCGTCGTCGGCGAACGCTGGTTCTGAAGGTGGGCGCCGAGGCGCTCGCCATCCTTCAGGTGATGCGCGCTCCGGTCGGCGGGCTGTTCCGCCATGTCGCCGATCTTTCGACCGAATTGGCGCAACGCGGCCATCGCGTCGGGCTGGCGGTCGATACGCTCGCGTCCGATGCCCAGACCGAAGCCAAGCTGAACGCCCTCGCGCCGCATCTGGCGCTCGGCATCCACCGCTTCGCCATGCCGCGCCTTTTCGGCCCCGCCGACCTCATCCTGCCCCTGCGCCTCGGGCGCCTTGCCGACCGGCTGAAGATCGACATCGTCCACGGCCATGGCGCCAAGGGCGGCTTTCACGCCCGACTGGCCCTGTCGCGCCGCCCCATGCGCCGCTTCTACACCCCCCATGGCGGCGTGCTGCATTTTCCGGCGACGACGTTCGGGGGCCGCGTGTTCCACCGGCTCGAACGCGCCCTGATGCGCCGCACAAACTGCCTGTTCTTCGAAAGCGAATATGCCGAGCAGACCTATGCCCGGCTCATCGGTACGCCCGCCTGCGCCAGCGCGGTGATCCATAACGGGCTGACGCCGGCCGAATTCGAGCCCATCGCGCCCGATCCCGATGTGCTCGATTTCGTGTTCGTCGGCGAATTGCGCGCGCTCAAGGGCGTCGGCGTGCTGCTCAGGGCGCTGAAGGCGATCTCGGACGGTGCCCGCCGCCCGAGCCTTCACATCACCGGCGACGGGCCCGACCGTGCTCGCTTCGAGGCCGAGGCGCGGGAACTCGGCATTGCCGGTCAGGTAGTGTTCGCCGGTGCCGGCCCTGCGCGTGCCGCTTTTCGCCGCGGCCGGGTGGTCGTGGTGCCCTCGCTCGCCGAATCGCTGCCCTATATCGTCCTCGAGGCCATCGCCGCCGGACGCCCGGTGATCGCCACCGATGTCGGCGGCATCGGCGAGATCTTCGGGCCGACCCGCAGCGAACTGGTCACGGCGGGCGATCCGGCACCGCTTGCACGGGCCATGGCGGCCACCCTGATTCACCCCAGCGCCGCCTTCTCCGAAGCCCGCGCCCGGCATGTGCGCCAGGCTTTCAGCGTCGAAACCATGACCGACGCCATCGAATCCGCCTATCGCGCCGGATAGCTCCAAGCCGAACACCGGTTTTCACCGAGTTTTCATTGATATGACGGAAACATCGCAGGAACGCTGCCAAGGCAGGTTCCTTAATGTTCCGCATCGACCCCAAACAGGCTGTCATCGAGCACGTCGCCAGCGGCACCGACCGCGCCGGCGGCCTGTCGCCGGTCGCCCGCTCCATCGCCGAGGCGCCCGTCGCCGAAACCCTGTCCGGCCCGGTGATCGAGGGGGTGGCGCAGCTTGTCGAGGCCGGCCTGCTGCTCCTTGTCGGCACGGCGATCTATGTGGTGATGATCGGCTTCGCGCCGGCCTTCTACCTGCCCGCGCTGGTGGCCACCGTCATCGTCGCCAATGTCGGCTTCAACATCCTGCGCACCCATCGCATCTCGGCCTATCGCCGGCTCGCCCCGCAATTGCTGCGCGTCATACCCGCCTGGCTGGTCGCCTGCGGGGCGCTGGCGGCGATCATCATCGCCCTGCGCGGCACCGAGCATCACGCCCTCGATTGGCTCGGCGCCTGGACGCTGGCCGGGCTCGCGGCGCTTATCGCCTTCCGCATCGCGCTCAACCAGATCGTGCTGCGCTGGACCCGTCAGGGCCGGCTCAAGCGGCGCACTGTCATCGTCGGCGGCGGCGAGCCGGCGGGCGAGTTGATCGCGCGTATCCGCGCCCAGGCCGAGGACGACATCGAATTGCTCGGCCTGTTCGACGACCGCATCGACAAGCGCTCCCCCGATATCGTCTCCGGCTGCCCCAAGCTCGGCCGTGTCGCCGACCTCGTCGAATTCGCGCGCCGCACGCCGGTCGACCTCGTCATCGTCTCCATGCCGCTTTCGGCGGAAAAGCGCGTGCTCGAAATGCTGCGCACTTTGTGGGTGCTGCCGGTCGATATCCGCCTGTCGGCGCATATGAGCCAGCTCAAATTCACCAACACCGCCTATTCCTATGTCGGCGGGCTGCCGGTGTTCGACATGGCCGACAGGCCGATCTCGGACTGGAACGTCGTCTTCAAATGGGTGTTCGACAAGCTCGTCGCCCTCGTCGCGCTGGTGCTGCTGTCGCCGGTCATGCTGTTGACCGCCATCGCCATCAAGCTCGAAAGCAAGGGCCCCGTGCTGTTCCGCCAGGACCGGCACGGCTTCAACAACAAGACCGTGCGGATCTACAAGTTCCGCTCCATGTACACCGACCGCTCGGACGCCGACGCGGCCAAATTGGTGAGCAGGGGCGATCCGCGCGTCACCCGCGTCGGGCGTTTCATCCGCAAGACCTCGATCGACGAGATCCCGCAGCTCTTCAACGTGCTCAAGGGCGAATTGTCCATCGTCGGCCCGCGCCCGCACGCCATGCAGGCCAAGGCCGCCAACGCTCTCTATTACGAAGCCGTGGAAGGCTATTTCGCCCGCCACCGCGTCAAGCCGGGCATCACCGGCTGGGCGCAGATCAACGGCTGGCGCGGCGAGACCGACACCATCGAAAAGCTCGAGCAGCGCTTCAACCACGACCTCCACTATATCGAGCACTGGTCGATCCTGTTCGACCTCTACATCCTCGCCATGACCCCGGTCTCGCTGCTGTCGAAGACCGAGAACGCGTATTGAGCGCCGCCGCCGGCAGCCCGGTTCTCGCCGCACCGCTCGACGGGCACTTCTATGTCACGACGCAGGCGCGGCGCCTGCTCGACATGCTGGTCGCCGTGTGGATCGCCGCCGGCGCGCTGGTGTTCATCGAGCCCTCGCCCTACGAACTCGCCTTTCTCGGCGTGCTCGGCGTCTCGCTCGCCGCCGGGCTCGGACTCTACCGCTCGACGCTGGGCCTGCTGTTCATCTTCGTCGGCTTCGTCCCCTTCGGCCTGATCAGCAGCTTCCAGGCGCAGATCACCCCGTTGTCCGAGGGGCTGATCTTCGTCGTCGTCACCTATTTCCTGCTGCTCACCAGCTATTTCACCGCCAACTACGTACTCGACGCCCCGGTCCGACGCATGCGGCTGATCATCGCCGCCTACACTTTCGGCGCCGTGCTCTCGGCCGTCATCGGCACGCTGTCCTATCTCGGCCTGTTCCCGGCCGCCGATCTGTTCCTGCTCTATGGCCGCGCCCGCGCCATGTTCAAGGACCCCAACGTCTACGGCCCCTTCCTCATCCTCCCCGCCGCCTATGCCCTGCAGCGGGTGCTGCTGACGCGCGGCTGGGCCATGCTGTTCAGCGGGGCGATCTACATCATCCTTCTGGTCGGCGTCTTCGTCAGCTTCTCGCGCGCCGCCTGGGGCCATCTGGCGGGCACCTCGGCGCTGGTGGTGCTGCTGGTCTTTCTCATCGAGGCCAATGCGCGCGAGAAGCTGCGCATCATCATCGTCTCCATGGCCGGCCTCGCCTCGGTCGCCGTGCTGCTGGCGGGCCTGCTCAGCATTCCCGAAGTGTCCTCACTGTTCGCCGTGCGCACCGAGAGCCAGAACTACGACACCGGCGAGACCGGCCGCTTCGGCCGCCAGGCCTTCGCCTTCGAACAGGCGCTGGCCCATCCGCTCGGCCTCGGACCGCAGGAGTTCCGCAACGGCCCGATCCCGGAAGAGCCGCACAACACCTATGTCAACGTGCTGCTCAATTATGGCTGGGGCGGCGGCGGGCTCTACTGGCTGATGATCTTCTGGACCTCGTGGCTCGCCATCGCCGGCCTGTTGCGCGCCGGCCCCATGCGGCTCGCGATGATCCCGCTGACCTCGACCTGGTTCATGCTGATCGCCGAGGCCGCCATCATCGACACCGACCACTGGCGGCACTTTTTCCTGCTCACCGGCCTGATCTGGGGCGTCGCCAAAGCACGTACCCCGCCCGGCATCGACCGCCGCGCCCTACTCAGACGTCCTCGCTGAAATCGGCAAGCTCCGCGCGCCGCTCCGACAGCCGTGCCAAAAAACCATCCAGTCCCGGCTCGATCACGGCAGCCAGCTCCCGGCAACGCGCAAAACGGCCAGCCTCCGGATCAGCCATGAAATCCCCAACCGCCCTGGCCAATTCCGCAAACCGCGGATCGCCCGCCACCGTCTCGTCGCCGACGAGGATGAAGCTCGCCTGCCGCTGCGACACGCCCCTGAGCTCCAGCACCCCGGCCGGCAACAGCGCCATTTGCGGCACCGCGCCCGCCATCTCCGCTGTCACCAGGATATCGTAGCCCACATGCCGGCAGGCGCCTTCGAGGCGCGCGGCGACGTTCACCGTCTCGCCGATGCACGAATAATCGAACCGCCGGCGCGAGCCCATATTGCCGACCAGCGCCGGCCCGGTCGACAGGCCGATGCCGATCTCCACCGGCTCGAAGCCGTCCTCGGCCGCCGTGCGATTGAGCGCCGCCAGCGCCGCACGCATGCCGAGCGCCGCCCGGCAGGCTTCCGCCGCATGTTCTTGCACGTCGAGCGGTGCGTTCCAGAACGCCATGATGGCGTCGCCCATGAATTTGTCGATGGTGCCGTGCCGCGCGACGATACGCTCGCCCAGCGCGTCGAACATGCGGTTGAGCAGGCCCAGCACAAGCTGCGGCGGCAGCCGCTCGCTGAGCGCGGTATAGTTGCGCACGTCGCAGAACATCACGGTCAGCTCGCGGACCTCGCCGCCGAGCTCCAGCTCGCGCGCCGAGCGCTCGATCTCGACCAGCAGCGCCGGCTCGACGTAATGCGCAAACGCCCTGCGCAGCCTTCGCCGATCGGCATCGGCCACCGCATGGCGGAACCACGCCACCACGGCATAGACGATCACATGCCCGATGGCCGGAAAGGTCGGGTCGAGCAGCACCCCGAAGCCGGCAAAGGCCCACCACGCGCCCCCCATGGTCGCCGCGATCACCGCCAGCGAGGCCAGTGCCCCGATGCGTGGCCCGCCATAGGTCACCGCGAGGCAGATGATCAGCCCGCCCAGCGCGAAGACGACGATCTCGAGCCCGCCCACCCAGTCGGCGCGATAGAGGAACACGCCGGTCAACACCTGCTCCAGCGCCTGCGCATGGATGGCGACGCCCGGCACCACGGCGTCGAGCGTCGAGCGCCGCAGATCGAGCAGCCCCGCGGCCGAGGTGCCGACAAAGACGATCCTGCCCGCGAACAGCGGCGCCAGCGCCAGCTCCGTATCGCCGACAATATCGGCCGCCGAGACGAAATCGCCTTCCCGCCCGGCGCCGAAATAAAGCCTCATCGCCCCGCTCGCATCGGTCGGCACCTGCCAGTCCGAGACGCGGATCGCCTCCACCCGCCTCGCCTGCGCCGGATCGGCCAGCACCACCAGCCCCGCCTCGCCGGCCGCTATGCGCAGCGCTTCGAGCGGCAGGCTCGGCACGATCCGCCCGTCATGGCGCCAGAGCAGCGGCAGGCTACGAACCACCGTGCCCGCATCCGCCTGGCCGAGATTGATCACCCCCACCCCGGAAGCCGCCTCCACCAGCTCCGGCAGCGGCAGAGTCAAGCCCTGCAACGCCGGCAAAGCCTCGCCCGGATCGGCGCCGCTGATCGCGATGCCGGCCTTGGCCGGAAACGCTGCCGGCGATGCCCCCGCCGCCGCGCCGAACACGGTCGGAACGCGCGCCGCCGCCGCCGCCAAAGCCGCATCTCCCGCCACCGGGTCGCTGCGATCCGGCTCGGCGAACAGCATGTCGAAACTCACTGAAGCCGCGCCATATTCCGCGAGCCGCGCCGTCAACTCGCCCAGCAGCGCGCGCGGCCACGGCCATTGCCCTAGCCTTGCCAGCGAAGCCTCGTCGACATCGACGATGGCGATCGGCAAATCGGCGTCCCGCTGGCGCGGCAGAGCCTGCTGAAAGCTGTCGAACGCCGTCTCGCGCAGCACCACCAGCAGATGCGGCTCGCCGGCGCGGAACGCGGTCAGCGCCGCGATCAGCACCAGCCCGAGCGCCAGCCCGTATGAGCGCCGGCCGAAACGTCGCAGCGGCGATAAACGCCCAGCCATCTTGCTCTTTGCCGATCCCTCTTGTGAAATGAGGCACAGTAGCGAGCCCGGCGCCGGGCGGGCAAACGAAAAGGCGGAAAGCCGCCCCGCCCTGCGCCCGACATGCCATTATGCCTGCCACTGGCCGATTCCCGGCCAAATCTGAGGACAAATCGACAATGACGGACGCAAAGATCCGCTGGGGGATCATCGGGCCCGGCTCCATCGCCAAGGCTTTTCGCGGCGGCGTTCTGGCATCGGAGCACGGCGTGCTCGAAGCCATCGCCACGCGCAACCCGGACCGACCCAATCTCGCCACCGACTTTCCCGGCGTGCGGGTGGTCAAGGGCTATCAGGCGCTTCTCGACGATCCCGAAATCGACGCCGTCTATATTGCCGTGCCGCATACCGGCCATGCCGAATGGGCCATCAAGGCGGCGCGTGCCGGCAAGCATGCTCTGATCGAAAAGCCGCTCGCGCTTTCCGCGCACGAGACCGACGCTGTGTTCAACGCGCATGCCAAGGCCGGCACCTTCGCCGGCGAGGCGTTCATGTATCGCCTGCACCCGCAGACGCAAAAGCTCGTCGAGCTGATCGGCTCCGGCGCGATCGGCGAAGTGCGCATGATCCAGTCGAGCTTCGGCTTTTCCATGGGCACGTTCCAGCCGCAGCACCGGCTGTTCGCCTCCGAGCTCGCCGGCGGCGGCATCCTCGATGTCGGCGGCTATCCGGTGTCCATGGCACGCCTCGTCGCCGGCGCGGCCGTCGGAAACCCCTTCGCCGATCCGATAAAGGTCGCCGGCGCGGCAAAGCTCAACGCCGAGGGCACGGACGACTGGTCCGCCGCCCTTCTCACCTTCGAAAGCGGCATCGTCGCCCAAGTGGCCTGCGCCGTCATGGCGAAGCTCGACAACGTGTTGCGCATCCACGGTGCGGACGGGCGCATCGAGGTGCCCGATTTCTGGTTTGCCGGGGGCAATCGCGACCAGGGGCTGGGGCGCATCGATATCATAAAGGACGGCAAGACCGAGACCGTCAGCGTCAACGAGACCCGGCATCTTTACGCCTTCGAGGCCGATGCCGCCGCCCGCGCCATCCTGGCCGGAAAACAGGAGTTCGACGCGCCCGGCATGAGCTGGGCCGACAGCCTCGGCAATGCCCGCGTGCTCGACAAATGGCGCGCCGATACCGGCGTCGAATACTCGGTCGAAAAGCACACCGTGCGGATCAACACGCTCGACAACCGCAAGCTGGGGCCGAACAGCGGGCCGATTCCCAAGCGCTCCATCCCCGGCCTCGGAAAGCAGGCTTCCGCCGTCGCCCTCGGCTTCGAGGATTTCACCACCTTCCCCAGCGGCGCCATCCTGCTCGACGCCTTCTACGAGGCCGGCGGCAATGTGTTCGACACCGCCTTCATCTACCGCGCCGGCTATACCGAGCAGCTTCTGGGCGAATGGATGACCTCGCGCGGCGTGCGCGACGAGGTGGTGGTCATCGGCAAGGGCGCGCATTCGCCGCTCGTCTATCCCGACGTCATCTCCAAACAGCTCGCCCAGACGCTCGACCGGCTCAAGACCGACCATGTCGACGTCTATTTCATGCATCGCGACAATCAGGACATCGCCGTCGAGGAATTCGTCGACGCCATCGACGCCGAGGTACGGGCCGGCCGCATCCGTGGCCCCTATGGCGGCTCCAACTGGACCCGCGAGCGGCTCGACGCGGCCATCGAATACGCCACCCGCAGCGGCAAGACGCCGCCGCAGGCCATGTCGAACAATTTCTCGCTCGCCGAGATGATCGACCCGGTCTGGGAGGGTTGCGTGCAGGCGTCGGACGATTCGTGGCGCCCCTGGCTGATCGAGCGCCAGCTGACCAATTTTGCCTGGTCGAGCCAGGCGCGCGGCTTCTTCACCGACCGTGCCGGCCGCGACAGGCGTGACGACGAGGAAATGCTGCGCTGCTGGTATTCGGAAGCCAATTTCGGCCGCCGCGACCGGGCGATCGAGCTGGCCAAAAAGCTCGGCAAGAGCCCGATCCACGTCGCGCTCGCCTATGTGCTGGCCCAGCCCTTCCCCGTCGTGCCGCTGATCGGCCCGCGCCGTCTCTCCGAGCTCGAGGATTCGCTTCAGGCCTTCGACATCGAACTCAGCCCCGAGGACGTGGACTGGTTGCGCAACGGCTGATCGCCGGGGGCGGCGCCTTGGAGCATCCCGGCGTTTGTGTGAAACGCCGGGATGCTCCAAATCCTTGTCTGGTCGCGTTTCCAAACCGCAAAAGCGGTAGCCACTTTTGCTGAAAACGCTCTATGGCGGCGCCCGCCTCACGTCTCGCGCGCCCGCTCGAGGATACGCTTGCATTCGAGCAATTCGCGCAGCACGTCCGAGAGCTTGTCGCGCGCCGCCTTGTCGAGCGCCGGGTCGGCGGTCATCACCGCTTCCTCGAGCTCGGCCTCGTCGCCGGCATGCTCGGCGCTCTCGATCATGGGCAGCAGGTCTTCCATCGGCCGCCCCTCGCCCACGGCCATCACATAGCGCGCGCCCTGGTCCTTGAGGATTTTCTGCACGCCGCGAATGGTGAAGCCCTGGTCGTAGAGCAGGTGGCGGATGCCCTTGAGCAGCATCACGTCGTCGGGCCGGTAGTAGCGCCGGCCGCCGCCGCGCTTGAGCGGCTTGATCAGGCTGAAGCGGGTTTCCCAGAACCGCAGCACGTGCTGGGGCAGGTCGAGCTCTTCCGCCGCCTCTGAAATCGTGCGGAACGCGTCCGGCGACTTGTCCACACCGCTTCTCCGGAATGCCTTATTTTCCAGAGCGAACCATAGTTTTGTTGATGCGCGATTTCAACACGTTGCTGGGCTTAAACACCAGAACCTGGCGCGGCAGGATCGGCACTTCCTCGCCGGTCTTGGGGTTGCGCCCTATGCGCTCGTTCTTGGAACGCACGTGGAACGAGCCGAAAGAGGACAGCTTGACGTGCTCGCCGGCCACCAGGGATTCGGTGATCAGCTCCAGCACGCGCTCCACCAGCTCGGACGATTCGGTCCGCGACAATCCAACCGCGGTGTAGACCGCTTCGGCCAGATCGGCCCGGGTCACCGTCTTGTTAGTCATAGGAACCCCCATCTCCATGCCACCGGAACTGATCTTCCAGATCTGCCAGCCGCTGCTTCGGCCGGTCGCCAAGTCTTCGGCATAGTGTGGGACCGCTCTTGCCTTGGAAATGGCAAACGCGTGGAACGGCCCTCCCAACCCGGATGGGAGACTACCGCCCCCGGGGCCGGGCGGTCAATCCGCGAATGCCGTCCGAATCCGTCCGGCATCGGGGTGCATCACCACCGTATCAGGCTGGCACCCCACGTAAATCCGCCGCCCATGGCCTCGAGCATGACGAGGTCGCCGGGCTTGATGCGCCCGTCCGCCACCGCTTCGGAAAGCGCCAGCGGCACCGAGGCGGCCGAGGTGTTGGCGTGGTGGTCGACCGTGATGACGACCTTTTCGGGCGGCAGGCCGAGCTTGGCGCCGGCCCCGTCGATGATGCGCTTGTTGGCTTGGTGCGGCACGAACCAGTCGAGGTCGTCGACCGTGTAGCCCGCCGTCTCCAGCGCCGAATGGACGACATCGGTAATCTTGCCGACCGCGTGGCGGAACACCTCCGCGCCGGCCATGCGCACATGGCCGGCGGTGCCGGTGGTCGAGGCGCCGCCATCGGCGTAAAGCTTGTCCCAGTGCTTGCCGTCCGAGCGCAGCGCCGAGGACAGCACGCCGGTTTCCGGCGCATCGTCCGCCAGTTCGATGCGCTCCATCACCACCGCGCCGGCGCCGTCGCCGAACAGCACGCAGGTGCTGCGGTCGCTCCAGTCGAGCAGGCGCGAGAAGGTTTCCGCCCCGATCACCAGCGCGCGGCTGGCGAGCCCGGTCTTGAGATAGGCATCCGCCGTCGCCACGGCATAGACGAAGCCCGAGCACACCGCCTGCAAATCGAAGGCCATGCCGCCCTCAATGCCCAATTTGTGCTGAACCAGCGCCGCGGTGGCGGGGAAGGTGTAGTCCGGCGTCGTCGTCGCCACCAGCACCAGGTCGATGTCTTCAGGCACCATGCCCGCGGCGTCGAGCGCGCGGCGGGCCGCCGCCACGGCGAGATCCGAGGTGAACTCGTCCTCGGCGGCGATATGGCGCGTCCTTATGCCCACACGCTGGACGATCCATTCATCGGACGTGTCGACGATCTTGGACAGATCCTCGTTGGTCAGCACTTTTTGCGGAAGGTAGCCCCCTACCCCACGAATCGCGGAACGCAGTCTTGTCACGCCGGTTTGGCCTCTGGCTGGATGTCGGCCGCGGTTTC
>JAEWHZ010000286.1 GCA_023387585.1 Pseudomonadota bacterium | reverse complement strand
TTCCTCGCGGATCGCCATCAGGCCGGGCATCTCGGTCTCGGCGATCTCGATCTCCTTGCGGCCGAAATCGGCGAGCGAGATATCCTTCACCGCATAGTCGGTGGGCTGGGTCATGGCGTGGCTCCGCGCAAAAAAGCTGTCGTGCCGGCTTATAGGGCGGGCGGGCGAGCCGATCAACTGAGGTATAAAGATAACTTTATATCTGAGCGCTCAGCGGGCGGTCGGGTAGCGGTAGCGGCGCGGGCGGAAGACAAGGGCGCCGAGGCGGAAACAGGCCGAGACCAGCAGATAGCCGAGCCCGAGCCCGGCGGCGGCATAGGCAAAACCCTCGCCGGTGACGGGGACGGCCGGGCGGTAGGCGGAGAGCGTGCGCGCGCCGATATCGGTGTCGAGATAGAGCGCAAGGTTCTGGAGGCGCTCGAGCGGGGTGGCGTTCTCGATCTCGGCGAGGGCGCGGCTGAGCTGGTCGTGGCGCGTAATGGTGCGGCCCATATCGGTGCCCTGGGCGACGAGGAAGCTGTCGGCGGCGGTCTCGTAGCGGGCCAGGGCCTCAATGCGGTTGAGCCCGTTCAGCGCCGCCTGCTGGTCGAAATTGGCGACGATGACGCGCAATTCGTCGACGGCGCCGCCGAGGCGCTGGGCGTATTCGGGAAACTGGCCGAGCCCGGCCGCCAGCAGCACGCCGCCCGCCATGGCCACGAATCGCCTCACTCGGCCGTGCCCTCCATGTCCTCGTCGAAGCCGTTATTGACCAGCTCGACGATGGCTTCCAGCGCCTCGCGGGCCTGCTTGCCGCTCGACTGGACGAGAATGGTGGAGCCCGGCCCGGCGCCGAGCATCATCAGGCCCATGATGGAATTGCCGGCCACCGCCTGCCCGTCCTTGATCACCTGGATGGCGGCGTCGAAGCATTCGGCGGTGCGCACGAAGCGGGCCGAGGCGCGCGCATGCAGGCCCTTGCGGTTGACGATGGTGAGCTGCTGGGCGAGGGCGCGACCAGCGCCGGCACCGGAATCCATCTGCTTCAGCGCGCCCCGAGGATGGAGTTGGCGACGTTGATATATTTGCGCCCGGCCTCCTGCGCCAGATCGACCGCATCCTTGATCGGCATGTCGATGCGCACCCGGGCGAGCTTGACCAGCATGGGCAGGTTGACCCCGGCGATCACCTCGACATCGCGGTTCTGCATGACGGAGATGGCAAGGTTCGACGGCGTGCCGCCGAACATGTCGGTGAGCAGCACGACGCCGGCGCCGTTATCGGCATTGTCGACGGCGCGCAGAATATCCTCGCGCCGGCTCTCCATATTGTCGTCCGGCCCGATATTGATGGTCTCGATGAATTCCTGGGGACCGACGACATGCTCGAGGGCGGATTTGAATTCGTCCGCGAGAGCGCCGTGCGTCACGAGCACCAAACCAATCATGCACTCATCCCTGATCGTCAGAGCCCCAGGCCGCGCCGCCAGTATAGCCTCGTGCCCCTGCCAGTCCACCATTGGTGCGAAAAGCCCACATCAAACCGGCGTATGGCCCGCCCGCAGCGCCTCGACGACGAGAAGCAACTGATGGGCGAGCGATCCGGCGGGGGCGGCGGGGGCGGGGCAGCGCGCCAGCGTCACGCCCAGGATTTCGGTTTCGAGCTCTTCATCCTCGGGCATGCGCGCCAGATCGGGGACGAGGTCGACGACGAGATCGACCGGGGCGCGCGCCACATGCGGGCGGCGCACGATGCCGCGCCCGCGCAATTCGATGAGCCCGGCAATGGGCTCGGGCGCCAGCATGTAGAGCCGCGCATCGTCGGCCTCGATGCCGACGCGGTCGTCCCCGACCAGCAGCGCCGTCTCGCCGCGCGTCTCGGCCCGATCGAGCAGCGCCAGCGCCAGCATGGATTTCCCGGCCCCCGAGGGGCCGCGCAGCAGCACGCCCCTGCCGGCGACGAGCACGCCGGTGGCATGGATCCGGGTCATTGGTGGGGTCATGGGCGAGGTCATGGGCGGGGTCCTCGGTGGAAAGAAGCTGCGTCCACATCCCCAATGTCACCCCGGCGAAATACTACACGCGGGCCGGGGCCCATCACGAGATGGCCTGCCCTGAAACGCCATACCATGGGTCGCAGGAGCTGGAGATAGGCCCCGGGCCTCCGCCCGGGGTGACAGCGCGGCGTGTTCGTGCCTTCAGTCAAAAAATGCCTATCTGCGCAGGCGCGGCAGGGTGACGGTGAAGACGGCGCCGCTGCGGTCGTCGCGGTTGCGGGCGCGAATCGTGCCCTTATGCGCCTCGACGATCTGGCGCGAGATCGACAGGCCGAGCCCGGAATGATCGCCGAAGGATTCGCCGTCCGGCCGGTCGGTGTAGAAGCGCTGGAAGATGCGCCCGACATCGCCGGTGATGCCCGGCCCCTCATCGCTGACCGTGACGGTGACGGTGTCGAGATCGGTTTCGAGCGAAACGCCGACCGTGCCGCCCATGGGCGAGAAGGACACGGCATTGTCGATGAGATTGGAGAACACCTGCGCGAGGCGGCTGTCATGGCCCTCGACCAGGGGCGGCTGGCTGCGCCCCGCGCCGCGATTGGCATGGGTTTCGAGGACGAGACCGACTTCGTGCTGGGCGGCGGTGTCGCGCTGGAAGCCGATCATGGCCTCGAGCAATTGCCGCAGATCGACCTTTTCCGAACTCTCGCGGGCCAGCTCGGCATCGAGCCGGCTGGCGTTGGAGATGTCGGAGATCAGCCGGTCGAGCCGGCGCACATCGTGCTGGATGATCTGGGTCAGCCGCTCGCGGTCTTCGGGACGCTTTGCGAGCG
>JAEWHZ010000281.1 GCA_023387585.1 Pseudomonadota bacterium | reverse complement strand
CGGCGACCCGGATGGAGCTGGGCAAGCGCAACCTCGCCCCGTTCTCGCTCGATAACGGCTTTCTGTACATCCTCGGCGCCGACAGCCTCGGGCGCTCGATGCTGGCGCGCATCGTCGTCGGGGCCCAGACCAGCCTTGCGATCGCCTCCGGCGCGGTGCTGTTCGCCATGACCGTCGGCGGGCTGATCGGCATCTTCGCCGGCTATGTGGGCGGCTGGGTCAGCACCATCATCATGCGGCTGACCGACGTGATCATCAGCTTTCCCAACCTGCTGCTGGCGCTGATCGTGCTCTACATCATCGGCCCCAACATGCTGAACGTGGTGGTCATCCTCGGCATCGGGGCGCTGCCGCTCTATATCCGCACCGCCCGGGCCGAGACGCTGGAAATCCGCGAGCGCATGTTCGTCAGCGCCGCGCGGACGCTGGGGGTAGGCACCTTCGCCATCGTCGTGCGGCATATCCTGCCGCTGGTGGCGCCGACGCTGACCACGGTGGCGGCGATCAATTTTGCCGGCGTCATCCTCGCCGAATCCGGGCTGAGCTTTCTGGGGCTCGGCATCCAGCCGCCGGACTTCACCTGGGGGGCGATGGTGGCTTCCGGCCGGCAATATCTGCAGACGGCGTGGTGGCTGTCCTTCTTTCCGGGCCTGTTCATCATGCTGACGACGCTGTCGCTCAACCTGCTGGCCAACTGGCTGCGCACGGCAACCGACCCGCACCAGCGCTGGCGGCTGTCGATCGCGCGGGAGGGCAGGCGATGAGCGAACGGCTTCTCGAGATCAGGGATCTCAGCGTCCGGTTTCTCACCGAGAAGGCGCCGGTCGAGGTGCTGCACAACGTGAACCTCCATGTCGATCGCGGCGAATCCCTCGTGATCCTGGGGGAAAGCGGATCGGGCAAGAGCGTCACCGCGTCGACGATCATGGATCTGCTCGACCGCCCGCCGGCCGAGATCACCAGCGGCGAGGTGATCTTCAACGGCCGGGACCTGCTGACGCTACCGCCCGCCGAGCGGCAGCGGATCAACGGGCGCAAGATCAGCATCATCTTCCAGGACCCGCTGGCGCATCTGCACCCGCTCTACACCATCGGGCACCAGATCGTCGAAGCCATCATAGCCCATGGCGTGGCCAGCCAGGCGGAGGCGTGGGAGCGCGCCCTGGCGCTGCTGCGACGGGTCGGCATCCCGGACCCCGAAACGCGGATCCGGCACTATCCGCACCAGTTCTCCGGCGGGCAGCGCCAGCGCGTGATGATCGCCATGGCCATGGTCATGCAGCCCGAACTGCTGATCGCCGACGAGCCGACGACGGCGCTGGACGTGACCGTGCAGGCCGAGATCCTGAAGCTGTTGCGCGAGACCACGGCCGAGATGGGCATGTCGGTGATCCTGATCACCCACGACCTGTCGGTGGCCGCGCATATGGGCGACCGGGTCGCTGTGATGCAGGGCGGGCGCGTCGTCGAAACCGGGCCGACGCAGCGCGTCTTCGAGCAGCCGGAGCATCAATATACGCGCCGGCTTCTGGATGCGCGGCCGGGCGACGGCGCCAATGAGAAGCAGGTGGCCGCCGGTGCCGACACGCTGCTGCGCGTCGAGACGCTGTGCAAGGACTACTACATCCCCGGCGGGCTGGGGCGCTCGCGGGTGCTGCATGCGGTGAAGGACGCGAATTTCGAGGTGCAGCGCGGCGAGACCGTCGCCATCGTCGGCGAGTCGGGGTCGGGCAAGTCGACGCTGGCGCGCCTGCTCATGCTGCTCGACGAGACGAGCGGCGGGCGCATCTTCTATCGCGGCAAGAACCTGCTGGAGATGAACCGGGCCGACCAGCGCCTCTTGCGCCGCAATGTGCAGATGGTGTTCCAGGATCCCTATTCGTCGCTGAATCCCGGGCTGACCATAAGGCGCATCATCTCGGAGCCGTGGACCGTCCATAAGGACATCGTGCCGCGCGAGCGCTGGGATGAGCGGGTCGTCGAGCTGCTGTCGCTGGTCGGGCTCGAGCCCGAGCACGCCGACCGCTACCCGCACGAGTTCTCCGGCGGCCAGCGCCAGCGCATCGCCATAGCCCGGGCGCTGGCGTGCGAGCCCGAATTCATCATCTGCGACGAGGCGGTCTCGGCGCTCGACCTGTCGATCCAGGCGCAGGTCATCGCCCTGCTGGCGGATTTGCGCGACCGGCTCGGGCTCTCCTACATCTTCATCTCGCACGATCTGCATGTCGTGCGCCTGTTCGCCAACCGGGTGCTGGTGATGAAGGATGGCGAGATCGTGGAGCAGGGCCAGACCCAGGCGGTGTTCACCGATCCCCAGCACCCCTATACGCGCCGGCTGGTGAATGCGACGCCCCGGCCGAAATGGAACGAGCAATCCGGCATCGACCATGCCCCCGAGGAGGCCAGCCTGTGAACAGCGACCCCGAACAGCGTTTCGCCGCCGACGGCATGGAGGACTGGACCGGCGCGGTACTAGCCGCGAGCGGCATGCCAGAGTCCGAGGCGCGGATCGCCGCCGAGGTGCTGGTGCGCACGAGCCTGCGCGGGATCGACACCCACGGCATCTCGCGGCTGCCGATCTATGCCGAATCGCTGAAGGCGGGCAGCATCAATCCGCGCCCGCGGCACCGGGCCGAGATGCGCAACGGCATGATGCATTATGACGGCGATGGCGGGCTGGGCCAGTTCATCGGCGTCGCCGCGGTGCGCGCGGCGGCGGAACAGGCGCGGGACCAGGCGGTGGTGACCTGCCTCATCCATCGCTGCGGGCATCTGGCGGCGCTGGGCAGCTATGCGCTGGTGGCCGCCGAGGCCGGGATGGTGGCGGTCATGGCGCAGGCGACGCAGCCCTGGATGGCGCTGCCGGGCTGGACGAAGCGCGCCATGGGCAACAATCCGCTGGCCTTCGCCGTGCCGCTGGCCGGACGGCCGGCCCTGGTGTTCGACATGGCGACCAGCGTGGTGGCGCGCGGCTATCTGCGCCAGGCGATCCGCGAAGGAACGCCGGTGCCCGAGGGCTGGGCGCTGGCGCCGGACGGAACGCCGACGACCGACGCCGACGCGGCCTGGGCGGGGGCGATCCTGCCGGTGGGCGGCTATAAGGGCATGGGGCTGGCGATGCTGGTGCAGACGCTGGTCAACAGCCTGCAGGGCAGCACCGCCGCGGTGAACAAGGGCTCCAGCGCCGATATGGGCGGCTTTCTGATGCTGCTCAATCCGGCGTTGATCGGCGACGCCTTCGAGGCCGATGTCGACACCTGGCTCGCGACCTATCGGGACGCCGCCGGCGCCGATGGCCGCTATCCCGGCGAACGGGCGGCGGAATCGGAAGTCGAGCGGCGCCGGGACGGCATTCCCGTGCCGCCGGTGCTGCTGGCGCAGCTGAGGGAAACCGGCGAAGCGGCCGGCGTGCCCTTCACAGTGCCGGCCGGAAACTCTTGAGCATTTCTTGTTCTGATTGAATCAGAACAAGAGCTCTAAGTCTCTGATTTTTCGTGTTTCCGAACCGCAAAAGTGGAGCCGCTTTTGCTGGAAACGCTCTATTTTTCAATGCGATATCGCAAACGGAGGTCCCCGCTTTGCGGGGATGACCCGTTGTGGGTTTCGAGCAGGGCGCGGGTTTCGAGCCGGTCAGTAGCCGGCCTGCTTCTCGACGACGTTGATCATGGTCTCGCCCTTGCGATAGCGCTTGAGGTTCTCGACCAGCATCTGCAGGCCGCGCCGATGGGTGCCGGGGGTGGTCGCGCCGTTATGCGGGGTGACGATGGTGTTGGGCGCGTCCCAGAAGGGGCTGTCTGCGGGCAGCGGCTCCTGACCGTGCGCGTCGAGCCCGGCGCCGGCGATCTTGCCGGTCTGGATGGCGTCGAGCAGGGCGTCGTCATTGGCGATGCCGCCGCGCGAGAAGCAGATGTAATAGGCGCTGGGCTTCATCACCGCGAATTCGGCGGCGCCCAGCATGTCCAGCGTCTCGGGGGTGCGCGGCGCGGTGACGACGACGAAATCGGCTTCGCGCAGGAAATCGTGCAGTTCGTCTCGCCGATACATCCGGTCGAAATGCTCCGCCGGCTCGCCGCTGCGGCGCAGGCCGATGGTGCGCATGTGGAAAGCCTTGGCCTTGAGGGCCAGATCGACGCCGGAATAGCCGGTGCCGATGATCGCGCAGGTCTTGTTCGCCAGCTCCTCATGCGGCCGGCGGGTCCAGATGCGCGCGCGCTGCTCGTCCAGCCAGCGCACCGCGTCGCGCTGCAGCATCATCATCAGCATCATGGCATGCTCGGCCAGCGGCACGGCGCCATTGCCCTTGCAGCAGGTGAGCGCGATGTCGCTGTCGATGAACGCCTTGTAGAGCTGCTTGTCCGGGCCGGCCGCCCAAGAATGCACCCATTTCAGCCGATCGCCGGCCTTCTCGAGCGCCTCGGGCGAGACATAGCCGGCAACGACGTCGGCGTCCGCGATGCGGCCGGGCAGCTCGGCGTCCTTTTCGAGATATTCGAAGGTATCGTCCGGCAGCTCGGCTTCGAGCTGCCGGCGCCATTCCCGCCGCCCCTCGGCGTCGGTGATCACCAGATCGAGTTGCGGCTGAACGACGAGGACATGCATCAGGGTGGCTCCGGGAATGCGTGGGTCGGTAGGGCGGGGCAGGCTGTCGCCGATCGTTTGGCATGCCGCTCCCGCGCCGCCGGGGAGAACCGCGCAAAACTGCGGTTCCACCCAAGAATCGCCGGGAAGTTTCACGTGCCTGCAGACAGGATGAGGCGCTGCGTTCTCGTGGCTGAAACGCTAGTTATGGCGTACTAAGTTGTCAACTGAGTTTCCCTATTGTAGGAAGAGATCAGCAATCGCAGCGAGAACGCGATGACGAAGATCAATATTCGGCCGGCCTCCAAGCGTCGGCTCGCGGACATCCTTTACGGGCAGCTGCTCGAACAGATCATGAGCGGGGCGCTGGTGCGCGGGCAGAAGCTGCCGACCGAGAACGCCCTGTGCAAGGCGTTCGGGGCCTCGCGTCCCGTGGTCCGCGAGGCGCTGATGCGGCTCCAGGCCGACGGCCTCGTCGAATCCCGGCGCGGCTCGGGCACCTATCTCGAACGGACGCCTTCGCCGGACGTGTCGCGCTTCGTCGAGCCGTCAGATTTCGCCGCCTATCTGCGCGCCTTCGAGGTGCGCATGGCGCTCGAGGCCGAATCCGCCAGCTATGCCGCGCGCCGGCGGACCAGCGAGGATCTGAGCGCGCTGCATGCGGCGACGGAAGCCTTCAGCCTCGCCATAGAGGCTGGGGAGCCGGCGCGGCACCTCGATGGCGGCTTTCACCGCACCGTGGCGATGGCCACCGGCAACGAATTGTTCGTGCGCCAGCTGGACGATTTGACCACGGAAATCGAAGGGCTGATGAACATCTCGCTCGGCCTGACGCGGCTCGGCTCGGCCGAACGCCGCGCCGCCGTGGTGCAGGAGCATAGGCAGATCGTCGATGCCATCGAGATGGGCGATGCCGATCTCGCCGCCGTCTATATGCGCTTCCACCTCAGCCAGGCGCGGCGCCGGCTGACGGACGTCACCCGGCAGCCATAGCTTTCGCTCAGAGCTCCCAAGAGCTCTGAGCCTTTGATTTTGTCGCGTTTCCGAACCGCAAAAGTGGGGGCCACTTTTGCTGGAAAGCGCTTAAGCCGCCTCGAGGGCTTCCGCGTTGCGGGCCAGAAGATCGCGCGCCGCGCGGGCGATGTCCTCGCGCATGCCGGTGTCGGAAATATCGCTGAGGAAGGGGAGCAGCGGGCCGGTTTCGGCGATGCCGGCGGCGGCGACCGCGGCATGCAGCACGCGCAGCGGCGACTGGCCGTCGCGCAGATCCTCGATGGGCAGGAAGTGTTCCCGGATCCCGGCCGCGCGGCGGATGTCGCCGGCCTTCAGCGCCCGCAGCATGGCGGTCGACAGCGCCGGGGCGATGCAGACCGAGCCGGAGGTGAAGCCGGTCAGCGCGAATTTGGTGAGATGGCTGATCGCCGGGCGCTCGCCGATCCCCGAAACGATCAGCCTCGTATCGACGTGCCGGACCAGATCGGCGAGGTAGGGGTCGTCTTCGGGGTCGCTGCGCACGATGGCGTATTTGACGGCGCAGACGGCGCCGTCCGCGACCAGCGCGGCGAGGTCCTGCGGCCTGATGTAGTCGGGGGATTTCACATAGGCGACCAGCGGACGGCCGTAGCGCTCGGCGATCAGCCTCAGCCCGGTTGCGACGCCGGCCGGGTCGGCGGGGAAGCTCAGCGGCAGGGCCATGGCGGTGGGGAATTGCCGCTCGCGCAGGATCGCCACCTGGTCCAGCGCCTTGCCGAAATCCGGCCCGATCGAGGGGATGATCCAGGTTTGGGGCGGCGCGATCCGCTCGAGCATGTCGAGCAGAAGGCCGAACTCGCCGACCGACATGTTGTAGAGATTGGCGTTGCCGCCATAAAGCGCCGTCGTCACGCCGCCCTCGGCGAGGTGATCGAGAACCCGGCGGTTCTGCTCCTCATGCAGCGCATAGTCCGCGTGCCGGGCCAGCGGGGGGACGGCGATAACGGAGCGGGCCAGCTCTTCGGGCGTGATATCGGGCGTTTGCATGGGGCGTCTCCGTTCGGTTCGGGGTCGGGCAGGCGTGCGGCGGTTCAGCCGTGAATGGCGCAAGGTAGAGTTGTTGTCAACAATGATGTCATCTTTGGCGGATGAATGCCGAAAGGTGGTAGTTTGATATTACATCTGGAGCGGCGGGCCTTAGAATTTTCCGCGAGTGATTTCCGCCCCGGATCAGGTCCGGGGATGCGGGGGGCGGGAACCCCTGTTCAATCAAGGCCGGGGAAAAACAGAGGTCCCCGCTTTTGCGGGGATGACCCGTGGAGGGGGTTGGTTTTCTAGAGCGCCCGACGACCCGATGGAATCGGATCGAGCGCTCTATCTGCTTGTTGTCGCATCGGCTTCGCCCGAAAACCGCTTCGCACTTTTCGGTCCGATGCTCTAGGTCCTTCCGAGGGCGGCCTGTTCCTTGCAGATCCGGTCGATCAGCATGTCGGCTTCGCTCCGGGGCGGGCGGTTGGCGGCCAGGCGCTGCTTGAGATGGGCAATCGGCTCGGCGAGGATTTCATCGAGGCTTTGGGCGCAGGTGAAATCGCCGGCGACGCTCTTGACCTTGGAATTGTCGAAGATCGCCGTCCAGGCCTTGTCGCCCAGCAGCGGGCCGACCCAGTCGGGGTTGTAGCGCACGAGCGTATCGGTCGGCACATGGACGATCTTCGCCTCGACCCCCAGGAGTCTCGCGATGGCCTTCTGGATGTCGTCCCAGATATGGGCGTGGTCATTGGTGATGTGGAAGACGTCCTCCAGCGCGGCGGGCTTGCCGAACAGGCCGACGAAGGGCACCGCGAAATCGACCGAGCGGGTCAGCGTCCAGGGCGTGTGGCCGTCGCCGGCGACAATGGTCGGCTCGCCGTCCAGCATGCGCCTCGCCATGATGTCGCTGTCGCCCATCATGATCGGCAGGCCGGTGCGCACCGTGTGGCTGGGGCGCACGATGGTCCAGGGCAGGTCCTCGGAGGCCAGGAGCAGGTTCTCGCAGGCGATCTTGGCCTGGCTGTAGGGCCAGTAGGGATTGATCGCCGGCGTCTGTTCGGTGATCACGTAGTGGCGGGCCGGCTTTTCATAGACCGAGGCGGAGGAGATGAAGATGTATTGGCCGCAATTGCCGCTGAACACCTCGATGTCGCGCTGCACCTGGTCGGGCGTGAAGGCGATGAACTGGCACACCACGTCGTAATGCGCCCCGGCGAGATCGGCATAGGCCGGGGAAGCGAGCTCGCCGGTGATGGAGGTGACGCCGGGCGGCAGGCCTTCACGCTTGCCTCGGTTATAAACGCTCACCTGATGGCCTTCGGCGAGGGCGCGCTCGACGCAGGGCAGGGAAATCTGCCCGGTGCCGCCGATGAAGAGGATGTTCGCCATATCGTTGGTCCTGTCTTGGTAACGCAAGCGGCATGGGGGCCCCGTGCCCGGTCTCCCAATTCATAGCGGGAAAATGCCGGGGCGTCTGCGCAGTTGAGGTTGTTACAGCTGTTCGGCGCGCAGTTGCGCCGGGCTTTTGGGCGAAAGCAGCCCGGGCGCCACGTCGAACACCGTGAAGGCGCCATGCTGTCCCATGGCGCTCAGGCGGTGCACGGCCCTTGCATAGGCGACGAGGACGCTGGCGGTGAATTCGGGATTGCTGTTGAGCTTGAGCCCGTATTCGATCACCTGGGTGTTCTCGTCCGAGGTGTTGCCGCTGCGGATGACGAAGCCGCCATGCACCATGGCGTGGTGGTCGCGCGCCAGCTCTTCGGCGGAGATGA
>JAEWHZ010000208.1 GCA_023387585.1 Pseudomonadota bacterium | reverse complement strand
GCGGCAAATCCTGCGCATTGCCGATCCGCACGATCAGGCTGCGGATGCCGGCCTTGTCGTAATAGAGGCCGGCGGTGAGCTCGCCCCAGCATTTGGTGAGCCCGTAAATGCTGTCGGGCCGCATCGGGGCATCGGGCCCGATCACCACGTCGCGCGGATAAAAGCCGGTCGCGTGGTTGCTCGACCCCAGCACCACGCGCGTCACCCCGGCCCGCCGCGCCGCCTCGTAGACGAGGCTGGTGCCGATGACGTTGGCCGCGACCATGTCGGCGAGCGCCTTTTCGCTGGGTATGCCGGCGAGATGGATGATGCCGTCGACACCGGTGAAGGCGGCGACGTTCCGCTCGAGATCGGTGATGTCGGCGGGGATGAAGGACTCGTTGTCCGCAAGCCCGGCCGGCTCCACCCGGTCGACGATCCGGATGTGCCGAACCTGCGGCGCGAGCACCTTGCGCATCGCCGTGCCGACGCGCCCCGCGCCGCCGGTGATCGCAATGGTGAGGGAGGAAAGATCGGTCATATTGGGCTCCGCGCTCAGGTGTCCACGCCTTCGAACATCCTGTGCCTCGCATTGAGGATATGGATTCGCATCAGTTGCGCCGCCGCTTCGGGGTCGCGGCGGCGGATGGCATCGATCACCTTGGCATGTTCGTTCTGCACCATGCGCAGCCTGACCTCCGGCCGGCGCAGGCTGAGGCTCCTGGTCACGCCCATGCCGGCGAGGATGTGCTCGCGCAATTGGCGCTGGACCAGCCGGTGATAATTGTTGTGCGTCGCCTCGGCGATGGCTTCATGCAGCACGCAGTCCTCCTCGGAGCCGAGAAGGCCGTCCGCGAGGCAGCGGTCGAGCTCCTTGAGGCTGCTCTCGATGCGCTTCATGTCCTCCGGCTGCCAGCGGATCGCGGCAAGCGCCGCGGCCGGCGGCTCCGTGCCGGCGCGGAACTCGAAGCAGCGCTGCAGATCGCCCAGCGTGCCGATGGGCGTGAGCTCGAGCAGCGAGGGGTCCGGCTGGCGCCGCACATAGGAACCCGAGCCCTGCCGGGAGACGACGATGCCGTCTTCCTTGAGCCGGGCGAGGGCTTCGCGCACCACCGGCCGCGAGGCGCCGAACATGGTGCACAATTGCGCCTCGGAAGGCAGCCGCGAGGAGGGGGAAAGGTCGCCGCGCGTGATCATCGCCAGCAGCCCTTCATAGATGGTGGTGCTCAGCCGCGGCGCCGGGCTCTCGTCTCGAGATGCAAGGATCGGGCTGGCATTGGACATCGCAAGGATAGGATCCCGGACGAACGGCTGACGACGGAATTAACGCTGCTGCGTCGATACATCGCGACGAAACATTTCATCGGTGTAAAAACATGTCAATACTTGTATATTGCGCCACTGCATGCAAGCCTGCGCTCTCTGCGGCGCCCGGGCTCCGGTTCACCCGGATCCGAGGGGAAGGCGCCTGTGCAGTCATGGTCGTGTGGAGGGGGTAACGGGTGAAGATCGATCGCATGCGGGTGTTCATGACCCGCGACAAGGACCGTCCGCGCGTCATCGTGGCGCTCGATACCGATGACGGCCTGACCGGTTGGGGCGAATGCTACAATCACGGCCCGGACCGCGCCCTGCCGCCCCTGCTCGACTACCTCGCCGGCTCGCTGACCGGGCAGGACCCGCTGCGCGTCGAATATCTCGTCAACTTCCTGATCCAGCAGAGCCGCTTTCCGCCCGGCGCGCTCGGGCTCGCCGCCATCTCGGCCATCGACCACTGCCTTTGGGACCTGTCGGCCAAGGCGCTGGGCGTGCCGGTCTATCAGCTGCTCGGCGGCAAGGTGCGCGACCGGATAAAGGTCTATTCCGGCGTCTACACGGCGCCCGACATTCCGCTCGCCGTCGAGGCGCTTGACGATCTCAACAAGAACTGGGGCTTCAAGGCCTTCAAGCTCAGCCCCTGGCGCATCGATATCCACGCCAATCGCTGGGGCGAGGTCGTGCGCACCAGCGCGGAATATTTCCGCCAGCTGCGCGAAGCCTCCGATCCTACCTACGAGATCGCCTTCGATGCGCATGCGCGCATCTTCGAGCCGGCACAGGCCCGCCAGCTCGGCAATGCGCTCGCTCCCTATGACCCGCTGTTTCTCGAGGAGCCGCTGCGGCCCGAGAACATCGACGCCTGGGGGGAGCTGAAACAGGGCCTCGAATGCCGGCTCGCGACCGGTGAATCGCTTTACAACCGCTTCGAGTTCCTGCGCCTGCTGAACGTGCGCGGGGCCGATCTCGTGCAGCCCGATATCTGCGTGGTCGGCGGCATCACCGAGATGCGGCGCATCGCGACCCTGGCCGAGGCGCATTTCGTCGGCATCGCGCCGCACAACCCGATGGGTCCGCTGGCGACGGCGGTGAACGTCCACTTCGCCGCCGCCACCCACAATTTCTCGATTCTCGAATACCGCCTGCCCGAGGGGCCGCTCTATGTCTATGGCGGCACCGACCTGCAGACCGCGACCGATTCCAGCCGCTACGTGCTCGACCCCTACCTGCCGGAGGACGGTCATCTCGTGCTGCGGCCGGACCGGCCGGGCTGGGGCGTCGAGATGGATGAGGAATTCCTCAAGACCGACCGCTACATCCATTGGGAACGCCGCGTGCCGAAACGGCCGGACGGTTCTTACGCCTTCACCTGATACAAGTATAATCCGGCGCCGTCGCCGAATTCGAAAAGGAGGACTTTATAAGCTGAGCGTTCCAATAATAGACTGAAAAATCAGCAATTTTTGGAACCCGCATAGCTTTTGGATTTTCTGGAGTGTCTGCAATATTGCATCTTGACACCTTCAGGCCAGGTTGAAAAAACTTGTAAAGTTGGGCCAACGGGAGGAGACCATGGCTAAACTCTTCAATGCTGCCTTTGGCAGCATGGTGGCGGTGCTGGCGTTGACGTCGGCAGCCGTCGCCCTTGACTATAACGAGGCCCCGAGCCTCGCGGCCGCGGTGGCCGATGGGAGCCTGCCGCCTGTGGCCGAGCGTTTGCCGGCATCGCCCGAAGTGGTGACGCCGCTGAACGAGATCGGCACTTATGGCGGCACGATCCGCTACGGGCTGCGCGGCAGTTCCGACCACAACCACATCCTTCGCATCGTCGGACCCCAGGGCCTCGTGCGCTGGAATCCGGAGTTCACCGGCATCGTGCCCAACGTGGCCGAGCGCTGGGAGAGCAACGAGGACGCGACCGAGGTCACCTTCTATCTGCGCGAAGGCATGAGGTGGTCCGACGGCGAGCCGTTCACCGCCGACGACATCCTGTTCAATATTGACGATCTCGTCCTCAACACCGACTATGCGCCGACCCATCCGCGCTACATGTCGGGCGGCGAGCCGATGAGCGTCGAGAAGATCGACGACTACACGGTCAAGTTCATCTTCGCCGAGCCCTATGGCGAGTTCCTCACCGAGCTGGCGACCCCGCTCGGCCAGCACCCGGTGCTCTACGCCAAGCATTACTGCTCGCAATTCCACCCGACCTATAACGAGGACATCGACGCGCTGGTCGCACAGAACAATGCCGGCGACTGGCAGACCCTGTTCCAGCAGAAATGCGGCGATATCGAAATCCCCTCCCGCTGGGGCAATCCCGATAGGCCGACGCTCGATCCGTGGATCGTCGACCAGCCCTATACCGGCGGCGCCACCGTGGTGACCATGGAGCGCAACCCCTATTTCTGGCAGGTCGATACCGAAGGCAATCAGCTTCCCTATATCGACACGCTGTCCGCAGACGTGTCCCAGGACGTCGAGAGCCTGATCCTTTCCGTGATCGGCGGCAATATCGACTTCGGCCTGCGCCACATCGATGCCGCGGCCAACCGGCCGGTGCTCGCCGAGAACCGCGAGCGCGGCAACTACCGCATGTTCGCGGCCGATCCGGGCGGTGGCCAGCACATCGTCATCAACCTCAACCTCGCCCACAAGGACGAGGGCTTCCGCGAGCTGTTCAACGAACGCGACTTCCGCGTCGCGCTGTCGATCGGCATGAACCGCGCCGACATCATCGACACGGTGCTGCTGGGCACCAGCGAGCCCTGGCAGCTCGGCGACTTCGAAGGTTCGCCCTATTACAACGAGCAGCTTTCGACGCAGTACACCGAGTTCGACCCCGACCAGGCCAACGCCCTGCTTGACGGCCTCGGCCTCGAGCGCGGCGATGACGGCATCCGCCGCATGGCGGACGGGCGGCCGATCAAGTTCCTGATCGACGTCATCCCCTCGGTGCAGCCCGACCATGTCGACATCCTCGAAATGGTCGAGCAGCAATGGGCCGAGCTCGGCATCGACATGGACGTCAACCCGCTCGAGCGCACGTTCTTCTACGAGCGCACCTCGAACGCCAACGACCATGACGCGGCCGTCTGGGGCGGCAATGGCGTGGCCATCGTCGGCGTGCCGCAGCAGCTGGTTCCGCTGCATCACGACGCCCGCTGGGGCATTCCGTGGAGCCACTGGTACAATTCGGGCGGCAGCCAGGGCGAGGAACCGCCGGAGACCATCCGCAACCGCATGGCGCTCTACGACCAGTCCCGCAGCACGGCCGATCCTGAAGAACGCGAACGGCTGCTCAAGGAGATCGCGCAGATCGCGGCGGACGAGTTCGAGGTCATGGGCGTCGCCAGGGCTGCCGTAGCCTACGGCATCGTCAGCAACGATCTCGGCAACGTGCCGGAGGCCATGGCCAACAACTGGTTCTGGCCGACGCCGGCGCCGGTGCTACCGCAGACCTGGTACTACACCCGGTAAATCGAGAACGGCGCGGAGCTCCGGCTCCGCGCCTCACCCCCACGGCAGCCCAGAGGTTGCGATGCTGCTCAACTACATCATACGCCGCACCCTCTGGGCGATCCCGTTCATGTTCGCGGCCTCCATCGTGGCCTTCGCGCTCATAACGCTGCCGCCGGGGGACTACGTCACCACCTTCGCCCAGACCCTGTCGCAATCGGGCGACGTGGTCGACGAGGCGAGGCTTCAGGCGCTTCGCGAGCGCTACGGCCTCGACCAGCCCTTCATTGTTCAATACTGGCGCTGGATCGGCGGCGTGCTGCAGGGCGATTTCGGCATCTCCTTCGAATGGCAGCAGCCCGTCTCGACGCTGATCTGGGAGCGTCTGGGGCTGTCCTTCATGCTCGAGATTTCCACCCTGATCTTCGCCTGGAGCGTCGCCCTGCCGATCGGCATCTATTCGGCGGTCAAGAAATACTCGATCGGCGACTATGTGGCCTCGGTGATCGGCTTCATCGGCCTCGCCGTGCCCAACTTCCTCATCGCGCTGGTGCTCATGTATATCGCGGTGGTGTATTTCGGCTCGGACGTGTCCGGCCTGTTCTCGCCGCCCTTCCGCAACGCGCCGTGGTCGTGGGCGAAATTCGTCGACATGCTCGGTCATATCTGGATCCCGATCATCATCCTGGGGACCAGCACCGTGGCCGGGCTCATCCGCATCATGCGCGCCAATTTGCTCGACGAGCTGAACAAGCCCTATGTGACCACCGCGCGCGCCAAGGGCCTGTCCGAGTTCGGCCTGATCATGAAATATCCGGTGCGGCTGGCGCTCAACCCGTTCGTTTCGACCATCGGCTGGGCCTTTCCCCAGCTCATCTCGGGCGCGGTGATCACGGCCTATGTGCTCGCCCTGCCCACGTCGGGCCCGCTGCTGCTGCAGGCGCTGCTGGCCCAGGACATGTATCTGGCGGGCGCCTTCATCCTCTTGCTGTGCTGCTTCTCCATCCTCGGCATGCTGGTGTCAGACATCCTGCTTGCCATCGTCGATCCCCGAATCCGGTTCCAGTGAGCGCCATGGCAGTTGCAGCAGACACTCGCGCTTCGGACATGGCGGTGGACGCCCAGGCTTCCCAGTGGAAGCTGACCTGGCGCGCCTTCTCCCGCCACAAGCTGGCGCTGATCAGCCTGTTCGTCGTGCTGTTCTTCTATCTCGTCGGCGCCTTCGCCGAGTTCCTCGCGCCCTTCGATCCCAACGTCACGGTATCGCGCGACGTCTACCATCCGCCGCAGGCGATCCATTTCATCGAAGTCGACGAGGATGGCGGCTGGTCGTTCCGCCCCCATGTCAACGCCATGCTGCTCAAGCGCGATCCGCTGACGCTGCAATCGGTCTATGAGCCCGACGAGGGGCGCAAGATTTACCTCAACTGGTTCGGCGAGGGCGCCAGCTACGTGATGTGGGGGCTGATCCCCGGCAACCGGCATCTGCTCACCACCGAGAACCCGAGCGAGCGCTTCTACCTCTTCGGCGCCGACCGGCTCGGCCGCGACATGCTCAGCCGCACCATTCACGGCACGCGCGTCTCCATGTCGATCGGGCTGATGGGCGTGACGCTGAGCCTGTTCATCGGTCTCATCCTGGGCGGGCTGTCCGGCTATTACGGCGGCACCATCGACATGGTGGTGCAGCGCCTGGTGGAGTTGATCCTGTCGCTGCCGACCATCCCGATCTGGCTCGGGCTCAGCGCCGCGCTTCCGCAGGACTGGCCGCCCATGATGCGATATTTCGCCATCACGGTGATCCTGTCGCTCGTCGGCTGGACCGAATTGGCGCGCGTCGTGCGCGGACGCTTCCTCGCGCTCAGGACCGAGGATTTCGTCACCGCGGCGCGGCTCGATGGCGGCAGCCAGGGGCGCGTCATCTTCCGGCACATGATGCCTTCCATGGTCAGCCACATCATCGCCTCGGTGACCCTCGCCATTCCGGCCATGATCATCGCCGAGACGGCGTTGTCCTTCCTCGGGCTCGGGCTGATGCCGCCGACCATTTCGTGGGGCGTGCTGCTCAAGGAGGCGCAGAACATCCGCTCGATCGCCCAGGCGCCGTGGTTGTTCATCCCGGGTGCCGCCGTCTGCTTCGCCGTGCTGGCACTCAACTTCCTCGGCGATGGCCTGCGCGACGCGGCCGACCCCTATGCCAATGACGGGCGCTGACATGACCGAGACCCCGACCCAACCCGTCCTCGAAGTCCGCAATCTCGAGACGCATTTCGAGAGCCGGCAGGGACCCTTCCGCGCCGTCGACGATGTGAGCATCGCGCTTCAGCCCGGCAAGACGCTGTGCGTCGTGGGCGAAAGCGGCTCGGGCAAGAGCGTCATGGCGCGCTCGATCCTGCAGATCGTGGAAAAGCCCGGCCGGATTGTTTCGGGGGAAATCGTCCTTCACAAGCATCGCGACAGCCACGGCAATCCGGTGCACGGCCCGATCGACCTCGCCCGGCTCGACCCGCGCTCGAAGACCATCCGCGATATCCGCGGCCGCGACATCGCCATGATCTTCCAGGAGCCGATGAGCTCGCTTTCGCCCGTCCATCGCATCGGCGACCAGATCGGCGAGGTCATCCGCGTGCACGAGAAGGTCTCGAAGGCCGAGGCGCGCGCCCGCACGCTCGAATTGCTGCGCAAGGTGGAGATCGCCAAACCCGAAGACGCCATCGACCGCTATCCGTTCGAATATTCCGGCGGCATGCGCCAGCGCGCCATGATCGCCATGGCGCTGGCCTGCAACCCCTTCGTGCTGATCGCCGACGAGCCCACCACCGCGCTCGACGTGACCATCCAGGCCGAGATCCTGGCGCTCATCAAGTCGTTGCAGACCGAGAG